>NZ_CATXCO010000105.1:0-8062 GCF_958366745.1 uncultured Romboutsia sp. | reverse complement strand
TGCTTAGTGATTCATAAGTAATTTGTCTGATTTAAATTGACAATTCAGGATTATAAAAATATAGCTTGTTAAAATCTAGTATTTTCAGTAAATATATTTACCTAGAACAACGAGTTAATATAGTAATGTTTAATTAATAAAAATAAGTATCACTATTAAACATAATAATATATAGTAGGTAATATAATTAAGGGTGGAGCTTTACAAAGAGTAAATAAGTGATGCCAGACGTAGTTAAAAAAGATATAATATATTTAAATCAAGTTGCTAAGATTAAAAAGTTAGTCTTGGCAGTATAGGAGGTATTTTATGAAAGATGGACATATCCATTCACCTTATTGTCCGCATGGGAGTAGTGACAGATTTGAACAGTATATAAAAAAAGCAATAGAAGTTGGAGTTATGGTAATGACTTTTACCGAACATTTTCCTCTTCCTAAAAATTTCAAGGATCCTTCACCAGAAAATGATAGTGCAATGAGTGAAGATCATTTATTAGCTTATTTTAATGAATTAAAAGAGCTTAAGGAAAAATATAAGCATAGTATTAAGATAAATATAGGTGTTGAAGTTGACTACATAGAAGGATATGAAAAAGAGATAAAAGAAATGTTGGATAAGTATGGTGAATATATAGATGATTCTATATTATCTGTGCATATGATAAAAATAAATGATGAATATCATTTAATAGACTATAGTCCAGAAAAGTTTGGCGAGTTAGTTGATTTATTAGGCTCAATAGAAAACGTTTACTATAAATACTATGATACTGTTAAAATGGCTGTAAATAGTGACTTAGGAAGATATAAGCCAAGAAGAATAGGCCATTTAAATTTAGTTAGAAAGTATAATAAAATTTATCCATATGACTATAGTGGTAATGAAAAGTTAGAAGAGATAGTAAAGATTGTGAAATCTAAAGATTATGAATTAGATTTTAATGTATCAGGATATAGAAAGCCATATTGCAATGAGGCTTATATTGATGGTTATTTATTAAAACTTGTTAGAGATTATAATGTTAAAACTATTTTAGGTTCAGACTCTCACACACATGATACTGTTGGGTATAAAATGAAAGAATATAACAGATTAATGGAAGAACTGCAATTTTAATTATGGCTATGCATCTATATATTTATCTTAAAACTTAAATTATAAAATAACTAGATGTAAGTATGCTAAATGATTAAATTGGTTATTCAATTATAATCGATGAAGATAAAGTTGCAAACTATTAGGGATATCAGATATATAAATGATAAATTTTTAGATATAAAATAAAGGAGTTTTTAAAGATAACTCCTTTATTTTATATTTAGTTTTTCTTATATATCAAAGTATACTGTAGATGATAATACAAATCTTAATATATTAAGTGGTAATTTATATATTTACTTACTATAATAATTTACAGCTTACAAAAATAAGTGAATCTTAATAAAACTCAATTAATATTCTTTTATGATTTCATTCATTAGCTCAGGGTAATCTGAAAATACACCATCTACATTATATTTAATCATTTTTTTCATTATTATAGGGGTATTTACAGTGTATACAAATACTTTTAGTCCATTTTCATGGGCAAGGTTTACCATTTCTTCAGTAACTAAATCTCTAGAAATATTTATACTATAAACACCTAATTTCTTAGCATGTTCAACAACATTAGCTTCAGGTGCATAGTTTTTTTCATGGTCATAAAGAGCACCGTATTTTAAGTTATTATCTAATTCTTTAAATATCTTTATACATTTGTGATTAAAGCTTGATATTAAGACTTTTTCTTCAAAGTTATATTCTTTGATTAAATCAATTACATCTTGTTCTAAATCATAGTGGATTAAATCTGTTTTAGCTTCTATATTTAATATTATATCTGTATTTTTTATAAGTTCAAATACTTCTCTTAGTGTAGGAATTTTACAGTTTAAATTTTCGATAAACTCAAATTTTCTACAATTAAACTTTTTAAGCTCAGATAAAGTATAGTTCATCACAAGACCTTTCCCTTTAAATGTTCTTTGAATATCTTCGTCGTGGATTACGACTAAATGTCCATCTTTTGATTTGTGAACATCAAGTTCAATACCATAAACATCAAGAGCTAAAGCTTTATCAAAAGCTAAAATAGTATTTTCTGGATAGTCACCACTAGCACCTCTGTGGGCAAAAACTTTCATTAATTATACCTCCTCAATTTAATAGCTCTCTTCAAGTATTCATTATATTATATAATAAAATATATAGTGATAGTATATAATTATTGTAAATGTATTTTCTAAAAGTAAGATACACTACTTTAATCTTTTATATAAAGTATATAGAACCATATGTACTGTTTCGCTACGTATGGGTTTATATTAAAAAAAGTTAAGGTTACTATATGTAGGTTAAAATATTTTCTATTTTATTAGAATATCTTTTTAATTATAAATTTCCAATTTTTATATCAAATTATTTAGTAACTATATGTATTAATAGTTACATAAGAGCTACTAGTTTGTTAGAATGTAAATATAAAATAAATATTTTAATATGTTATAATAGAATATAGTTTAATTATAATAAGCGAGGTAAAGATGTATATAGACTTTCATAATCATATAGACTTTTATAAAGATGAGGAAATAGATAGTGTAATAAATTGTATAAATTTAAATAAGATAATGACAATAGCATGTTCAATGGATGAAGAAAGTTATTTAAATAACATAGAAATTTCTAAAAAAAGTGATTATATAGTGCCTATATTTGGTATACATCCATGGAGAGTAAAAAATAATATAGAATTAGATAAGTTTGAAGACTATATAAAAAATACTCCATTAATAGGAGAAATAGGACTAGATTTTCATTGGGTAGAAGAAAAATATACATATCCGTATCAAATAAAAGTATTTGAATACTTCTTACAGTGTGCAAAAAAATATAATAAATATATAAATGTACATACTAAAGGCTGTGAAGAATTAATCCTAAACTTACTTAAAAAATATAATGTATCATCTCAAACTATAATACATTGGTACTCTGGGGATAAAGATACACTAAAAAAATTAATAGATGCAAAATGCTATTTTACAGGAAGTGTTGATTTAGGATATATAAAGCACTCTAAAGATATAATAAAAGAAATACCAGTAAATAAATTACTTGCAGAAACTGATGGTCCAACAGCTCTTCAGTGGGTAAATGGGGTTTACGGCATGCCTGATGAAATAAAAAATGTATATGAAAATATATGTACAATAAAGAAATTAGATATTGAAGAATTTAAATTAAATTCTCAAACTATTATGACAAATATTATGAAAAATAAATAAATTTGTAAAAAATTAGTTGATATTAAAAAAATATCTGATACAATCATAGTATAAAACATAATATGCAGGGGAGCTAGCTTGCTGAGAGGAGATAATATATCTCGACCCTTAACCTGATTTGGATAATGCCAACGTAGGGAAATTATTAATTATATTGTTAATTTATATATAATTATAATAAAGGAGCTATCTCTATATTTTAGAATTTTCAGAATTCTATTTAGAGACAAGCTCCTTTATTTATTATAAAGCTAATAAAATAATACACTGAGTCTAAAATAAGATATATTCTTATTTATATAAAAATAAAAAAGATAGGAGGAAAAATATGATAATAGCAGATATTGCAGTAGTACCATTAAGACCTTACAAAGGTGAAGAAGAAATGTATAAAGTAGTAGATGCATGTATAGAAATAATACAAAATAGTGGATTAAATTATGAAATAGGTGCTATGAGTACAACAGTAGAAGGGGAATTTGATGAGGTATTTGAAATAATAAAAAAAGCACATAAACTACCTTTTGAACTGGGATGTGAAAGAGTTATAACAACTGTTAGGATAGACGAAAAGTTCGGAGGGTTAACAATAAATGACAAACTTAAAAATCACAGACAAGTTTAAAGACTCTCTTTATCCAATATTAACTTTTCTAGCTATAATAATAGTTTGGCAGGCTGTTGTTGAAATTAAAGATATTCCACAATATATACTTCCAACACCAATAGATATAATAAAAGTATTTATAACTGATTATCAAAACTTATTTGATAATACATTGGTAACGTTGTATGAAACTATTTTAGGATTTATATTAGCTTTATTAGTTGCACTTACATTAGGAATTATCATGGATTTTGTAAGTGTAATAAGAAAGTGCTTATATCCCATATTAGTTGTTTCTCAAACTATACCAACAATAACTATAGCACCACTTTTAATTATTTGGTTTGGTTTTGAAGCATTACCTAAAATTTTAATGGTTGCATTAACTTGCTTTTTCCCAATACTTATAAGTTTTGTGGATGGATTAGAAAATATAGATAAAGATTATTTAAACTTATTTAAAACTATGAAAAGTAGCAAACTACAAACTTTTATACACTTAAAATTACCAATGTCAATTGATAAACTATTTTCGGGGATTAAAATATCAGTTACATATATGGTAGTTGCAGCAACAGTTGCAGAGTGGTTAGGAGGAACTAAGGGACTAGGGGTATATATGGTAAGAGCAAAAAGTGCATATGCACTAGATAAGGTATTTGCATCTACTATAATAGTCGTTGTACTTAGCTTAATATTTGTAGGACTTGTTAACATAGCTAAAAAAATAATTATAAAACATAAATAAGGAGAATGAGATGAAATTAAAAAAAATTGTATCATTAGGGTTAATAAGTACACTTAGTTTAAGTATACTTTCAGGATGTTCTAAAAAAGAGGATAAAAGTAGTGAAGGTTTACAAGATGTAACTATGGTGCTAGATTGGACACCAAATACTAACCATACAGGATTATATGTTGCACTTGAAAATGGATATTTTAAAGATGAAGGATTAAATGTAAAAATAGTACAGCCTTCAGAAGGAGGGGCTGCAACACTAGTTGCAACAGGAAAAGCTGATTTTGGTATTAGTTATCAAGAAGAGGTTACATACGCTAAAACAAGTGAAGATCCACTTCCAATAAAAGCAGTAGCAACAGTAATACAACATAATACTTCAGGTTTTGCATCACCTAAATCTAAAAATATAACTTCACCTAAAGATTTTGAAGGAAAAACTTACGGTGGTTGGGGATCACCATCAGAAGATGCTATACTTGATGCAGTTATGAAAAAGGAAAATAAAGACTTTTCAAAATTAAAAGTATTAGATGTTGGAGAAGATGATTTCTTTACAGCAGTGAATAAAAATGTAGATATGATGTGGATATTTGAAGGATGGACAGGAATAGAAGCTAAACAAAGGGGAGTAGACTTAAACTATATACAACTTAGAGATTTAGATGAAAGGTTAGATTATTATACTCCAGTTATAATATCTAATGAAAAGTTATTAAATGAAAATCCAGGGTTAGCTAAGAAGTTTTTAAATGCAACATCTAAAGGATATAATTATGCTGTTGAAAATCCAGAAGAAGCAGCAAAGATATTAGTTAAACACGCACCAGAAATAGATGAAAATTTAGCAATAGAAAGTCAAAAATACTTAGCTAAAGAATATATATCTGATGCTAAATACTGGGGAGAGATGAAGGATAGTGTATGGAACAATTATACACAATTCTTAAAGGAATATAATTTAATAGAAAAGGATTTAAAAGCAAGTGATGCATATACAAATGAATTCTTACCACAATAAAGAAAAATTAATTTTAAGTAATGTTAGTAAAAGTTATAATAATACGTTAGTTTTAGAAGATATAAATATAAAAGTAAATGAAGGGGAATTAGTAACAATATTAGGCCCAAGTGGAAGTGGTAAAAGTACTATATTTAACATAATCACAAATCTTACTCAAAAGGATAATGGCAATGTTTATATAGATGGTAAAATAAGTTATATGCAACAAAAAGATTTATTATTACCATACAAAACTATTATAGATAATGTAAGTTTACCTTTAATATTAAATAAAGAAAATAAGAAAAATGCACAAGAAATTGTTAGACCATATTTTAAAGAATTTGGGCTTGAAGGTTATGAAGATAAATATCCAAGTGAACTTTCAGGTGGTATGAAGCAAAGGGCTAATTTTTTAAGAACATTTATAAATAGCAATGACTTAATGTTACTTGATGAACCTTTTGGAGCACTTGATTCTATAACAAAAACTAACATGCAAAAATGGCTACTTAATGTTAGAGAAAAGTTTAATTCAAGTATAATTCTTATAACGCATGATATAGAAGAAGCTATAACTTTATCTGATAGAATATACTTAATATCACAAAAGCCATCTAGTATAAAGGCTGAGTTTATTTTAGAAGATAAACATAAATATGAATTTGGAAGCAGTGATTATATAAAATTAAAAAAGGATATAATAAGTTTATTGTAATCTAGTGTAAATTAAATGATAGGGATGTTTAAAGTACTTATTTAAGTATTTTAAACATCCCTATTTTGTTATATAAAATAAATATTTATTTAATATATTGGTAAGTTTACAATAATAAAATTATACAACGTTTGAAAGGTAAAAATATATATGATTAATATTTTTACTTAGATCATGTATATTTAATAAGTAACTATTAAGTTGTGGAGCTAATAGCTAAATACTTACTAGTAATAAACTATTAATTAGATAAATTAGTATATCTTAAATTAATAAAATGTTAAAGTTAGCATATTATAGGCAAAGTTGTTAAACATATTACTAATAAAAAAATATAAAAGAGGTATATTATGTTTAAAAGAAGACTAACAAGTTTTTTAACAATAATATTAATAAGTAGCACATTAGTAATAAATTCACAGGAAAATAAACTAGATAATCTTATATTAGGAGGACGTTGTTTAGAAGAACCTAAGATAGAGGAAGATATTAAGGTAGATAATGAAGATGATGTATATAGTTTAGAAAGATTTTTTAGACCATCAAATATGTCTATATTAAATACTAAAAGAAATTTAATAAGTATTGATGATTATGGTAAAAATCCATCTGATATTAAGCTTAACAAAGAATTATTAAAAACTCCTAAAGATACTATAATAAATTATTTTAGTATACTAAGAGAAGCTGCAAATCCTATGGATAATACACAAACAGGATGTGGCTCATTAGGTGATACTAAAGGACCATATCCTTTAGCTTATAATTTTTTATCTAAATCATATAAAGAGAAGGTATCGTATAAAGAATACTTTAAGTCTTTTGAAAATCAATTGCATATAAACTTGATTAAGTTAAATGAAGTTCCACCAGATAAAAATAGACCTAATGACATAAAGTATTTTGTAGAGTTAGAAGTTATAGAAGGAACAGATAAACCAAAAGGTGTATTTGCATATTATTATGGATATATTTATTTGGAAAAAGAAGATAGAGTATATAAAATAAAAGATATGATGTATGCACCCGAAAATTATTTATGTGCTCCATATCATGGATGGTCATGGGATGCAAAATCTCTTGTTGAAATTGAATATGGTGGATGGTGCTCATTAGTAGATGGAGAAGTTACTGTAAAAGATGATGGTTATGAAAGAAAAGCATATTTTAAAGATAAAGATAAAAATGAGTACTATGTGCTTTTTTACCAATTAACTAATGGCGTAGATATAAAAATAGCAGATTATAAAAAAAATAAAGATGGAAAATGGGAACTTATATATATTAATCCTGAAAAGTGCTTAGAAAATAAAAACAATCTATAAGTAACTTATGTATAGGACATATTTAAATAACATATATATTAACATAATTAGATATGAATTATATAAAGAAAGCGTATATAAAAAATATATAGGAGATACAAAATATGAAAGTAAAAATACCATCACCTAAAAGTGAATTTGTAAAAAAAGCTTTCGTTATTTTAGTAACAGGAATATTACCTTTTTCATTAATAGTTAATAAGCAAAATGAGGATTCATCTAAATAAAAGATTATTAGAAACTATTTTATAAGAATCACTATGATATTATTCATAGTGATTCTTTAGTTTATTAGTATAATTAAATTTAAAATATAAAAAATAAAATAAAGTATATAA
>NZ_CATXCO010000104.1:0-8094 GCF_958366745.1 uncultured Romboutsia sp. | reverse complement strand
ATTTAAATTGATAATTCAGGAATTAAAAAAATAGTCATACGTTATAATATTATAAATAGACTATTTATGATTTTTGTGGAGGGAGCATATGGAGAATAAGCATAAGTTAGATAATATTTGTAAAATTACATATATCCTATACGGACTTTTTTTAATATATCCTTTACAAAGCTTAATTAAATTAGGAATACTAAGCACAGACATAAGGTTCTTTGAAATAGTATCAAATATTGAAATTGGATATAGTATAGAATTTTATGCATTTGAGTTTTTATTTTTACTAATGTTATATATAGGGATAAAGAGTGATCTTAAAAATATTGAAGTTTTTGAAGATAAAGAGAAATTAAAAAAGCTTAAAAAGAGTACACTGCCATATAAATTATTTATTATTGTAAATATAATAGGTATGTTATCTTTAGTCTTATTTACTAAAGATAAACAACTATTAATCCTATCTATACTTTTAATATATACAAGTATTTTAATGCACTATGCAAAAGAATCATATATAAAATCATATTTATTTGATAGAAAGTTAAATTACTTAGAAAAAATCAATGGTGAAGAACATAATGATTCTAATATAGATAGTAAAAAATGGCGATATAAAATTTGGTATGATAACAAAGAAAAGATAAAAGTTAGTGATAGAAGATTTAATATAATTGTAGACATATTAAGTATTATATCTTTTGGAGCACTTTTTGCTGTAAATGGTTTAGTACTAGGAACAATACTGTGGGGTTATATATTAATTATAAATATATTTAAGTTAATAGAAGATGTATTTTCACTATATACAACTATTGATGGAGTTTGTACAGGAGTTTATGAACATAGAAAAAGGCATAATACTTATTATGATGTAGTAGTTACAGACTATACTAATAAAAGAGAAATAAAAGTAAAATTAAAAGAAGGCTACTACATAGGTTATATGGATAACTTATCTGTAGTACACGGTGTTTTATCAAAACAAGCAGTATCTATTAATAATATAAAAGTAGATAAGTATCAAATAGGAAATATTATTCCATTATTGATTTTAATTGTAGCTTTCGTAATTCCAACTATAAACAATTATACTTATAAAGATAATATAGAATCTATGTATTATGAAGATTCATACTTAGATTATGATGAAAGACAAAAGCTAGAAAATGACAAAGAATTATTGACTTTAGATAAGCTTGGTAAGTACAAGACTATATACTTATCAAAAGAGGAAGAGTTTAATGATGTGATTATAAGTTTTGATAAATTATACTTAGGAAAAAAAGCATCTAAAATTTACTTTAGTATAATTAATAACACTGATAAAGGTATGGTAATAAATGTTGATTACAATACTATAATAAAGGATGATGAAGATAAAAATTCTAATATATTACTTCCAGGTAAAAAATATGATTTGGAAATGGATATTTTACAAGAGTATAATAAAAAATCTTATAAGACCTTGTTAGTTAATTTAGAATATACTTTGTCAGAGACTATATTAAATGAATATTTAGATTTTACATATTATAATCATTACCCATTAAATGTTATAGATAATGATTGTATGACATACATAAATTTAGAAACAAATGAAGTAGAAATGAATTTTAATAATTATGATGAGTTTTATACTAAGAATAGTGAGATAGTTAAGTTTAAATAAAAAAGTTGAACGTAATTTGTGTTAACTATAAGTTAAAAATAAAAGGTGTCGGAAATCCAGACACCTTTTATTTTAACTAAATCTTTAAACTTAAAATATACCTATGACTTATTGTATTATACAGGTAATAATTTCCAATTCACAAAAATCGCAGGTTTTGACAAAATGCAACAAACACAAAAGGTTATAATGTAGAAGTTGAGTGAAAAAGTTTCACATAAGTAAAATATAATTAATGGGAGATTATTAAAAATGATTTGCAACTGTTGTACAAGTACAAATATTAAATCTTTATTATCTGATACAAACTCTACATATACTTATTGTAGCGATTGTAATAACAATTATGATATAGCTCATAAAAATATGGCTATAGATGCTATTTTAAAAAGACTTTTAAACTATTTAAATACTTCAAATGAAGAAAATTTAAAAATAGAAGTTAAAAAAGAAAATAATTTGATTTTACTTATAATCAATAATATAAAAGTTTTTGAAACTCAGTTTAACTATGATTTTGTAAAAAAAGATATATATTATTTAGAAACTATTATTTCTGAATTAGTTCAGGATTATTATAAATTTGACTTATCAAAAGTTGATATTGTAGTATACGAATAAATTATAAATTAAGTTAATTAACTTTAAACAATTAAGGATAAACTTAATACCGATTTAATTGTATATACTTTCAACTTTAATTATAAAACCGCCTAGAATTTCTAGGTGGTTTTATAATATATAACTACTTTTTCCCATATATCACAAACATAATGCTTTATACAAATATTTAAAAATATGATTTAGGATTAATGTATATAACAATATTTTAGCTTAATAAAAATAATGATAATGTATTCATAAAAAACTCAATTTATGCAAATACTGTAAATAATATAAATAACGTAAGGAGTAGGGAATATGGCAAAAAAGGGATTAGAAAATTTTACAGATAAAGTTGCAAAGGATTTAATAAAAAAACAAAGCATAAGAGATGAACAAAGAAAAATAAGAGAAGAATACTTAGAAAATAAATATAAAGAAGCATCAGATTTAACTAATGATATAGAAGTTTATATAGAAAGCTTAAATAATATAATAAATATAAATCCAAATGTAATATCAATAGAAGAATTTATAAAAAGAGACATACAAGATGTTCCAAAAGAGCTTTTAGTACCATATACAAAGCCAATAGAATTAAGTTTAAGAAAACCAACTTTACTTGAAAAAATATCTAAAAAATCAAAACAAAAATACAACTTATATATACAACAAGAAAATGAAAAATACGAAAAAGAATATAAATTATATGAAGAAAATGAAAATAACAGAAAAAATAAAATTAAAGCACATAATCTTCAAGTAGAAGAAATTATAAAAACTAAAAAAGAACTTTACAAAAATCAAGATGCAACACTTGTAAGTAATTATAAAGCAGAAATATTAAAACAAGTACAATATCCATTTGAATTTAAAAAATGTATAAATACAGGGTATTGTAAAGACTCTAAAAAGTTAGTAATAGATTATTTACTTCCAGATAGAAAAATAGTTCCAGAAACAATAAGATATGAATATAAAAAAACAATAGATAGTATAAAATCTATACCAATTAATGAAAAAGATAAAAATAATATATATAATCAAACAATATATTCTGTAGCACTTAATGTCATAAAAAATATATTCGATAAAGATATATATAATAACATAGATACTGTTGTATTTAATGGATATATAAATGATATAGACTTAGCTACAGGACAAGATATAAGCCCATATATAATATCGGCTATGGTAGATAAAAATACTTTTAATAGTATAGATATGAATAGAATAGACAAGCTAACGTGCTTAAAAGAAACTATGCAAGGAAGAATAGATATAAACTCAAAGTTATGTTTAAATAGCATTACCCCTATATGTAAATGTGATTATTTAAATAAGTCAGTTGAAAATAATGATAGTATAAATTTATTAGATGTTGATCCATTTATACTTGAAGATTTAGTATCTACATTATTTAGAAATATGGGATATGATGTATTACAGACTAATAAAACTAATGATGGGGGTATAGACTGTATATTAAACCATGATGACCCTATAGTTGGTGGTAAGGTGATAGCACAGGTTAAAAGATATAAAAATAATATAGATATACCAAAGCTTAGGGAGTTTGAATCTGTACTTAGAAATTCTGATGCTATGAAGGGGATATTTATATCTACAAGTAATTTTAGTAGTAATTGTGAAAAGTTTGCATCGGATAATAATATAAGTCTTATAAATGGTAATTTATTAGTTGATTATTTTAATCAATATGGTATAAATTCACATATACTACATAAATAGTTTATACTTAATAATAGATATTAATATAAAAATTTTGCTTTGATCAAGCGACGTGTCGGCGAAACATTTCATAAGCGATATATCCTTGCTCAAAACTCATAAGAATAAGGTTAACATAATTATATTAAGTTAACCTTATTTTTATGATTTAATAAATGAAGATATAAATACATATTATAAGAAATTTAAAAGGATTTAACATTATTTAAATAAACTATAAATATGATAAGTTGTAATAAAATTTTTAGTATGATAATATTTTATTGGATATTTTATAAAACCTAAATAAGAAATGAGGATAAAACAATGAAATCTATAAACATACTAGATGAAATATCAGATGGAAAATTATATGATATTGAAGATATAGTAAAAGCAGACACATGTGGATGTGATGGATGTAGCGATTGCTGTCATGATGTTGGTGAACTAGTAGTCCTTACACCTTTTGATATATATGAAATGGTAAATTACTTAGGTGTTGAATTTGATGAATTACTAGGAGATAAGATTGAATTAAGACAAAATAATAAAATATTATTACCATACTTAAACATGCAGGATAAAGATAAAAGATGTAGCTTTTTAAATAAAGAAAATAGATGTATGATTCATTCTAAACGTCCAAACATTTGTCGTTTATTCCCTCTTGGAAGAGCATACCAAGATGATGATTTTAAATACTTTTTACAGGTAGGAAACTGTCCTAAAGAAGATTTAAAAGATGTTAAGGTAAAAAGCTGGATAGGAATTGAAAACTATGATGAAAATAAAAGATTTATCTTAGAGTGGTATAAGTTTATTAAGGCACTAACTTTCCGTTTAAAGTTTGTAAGAGATGAAGAAGAGATAAAGGCAATTAATAAAACTTTATTAGAAGGATGTTATCGTATTAAGATAAAAGAAGATGAGGATTTTTATTCTGTATTTTTAAAAGATTTACCTAATATAAAAAATAGCTTGGGAATTATTTAGTAATAAAGGAAAATAACAGATTAAATAAGGTAGAGTATAATACTAAATAACCCTACGTCTTAAAAACAGACGTAGGGTATTTTATCATCATCAACTTTAAAAAAGAGAAAAATGATATTTTGAAATGTTTCACAGACACGTCGCTCAAGCGAATCGAATTTTTTACAATTTAACTATTATATATTTTTGCCATAAAAAATTCATCTACATATTTACCATCTATAATCATTGCATTTTTCTTAATACCTTCTACCTTAAATCCATTTTTTTCATAAAGATGTTTTGCTATAGTATTAGAACAAATTACACTAAGTTCAAGCCTTGTAATATTATTTTCTATAGCCCATATATCTAATTCAGAAAATAATTTACTTCCAATTCCATTACCTCTGTATTTTTCACGTATTCCAACAACAATGTAGCCAGTATGCTTAATTCTTTTATATTCTCCTTTTTGGGCGGAAAGAAAACCAACTATATTTTCTTCATCTATAGCTATTAAAATTAAATTATCACCATTAATACTTTTTTCAATTATATTTTTTATTATATTAATATCAGTAGGGCGTTCCCCTGGTTCAAACATCATAAATTTAGTCTCATTATCTAAATTCAAAAGCATATCTAAATAATTATTAGCATCTTCCATTTGTATCTTTCTAATCTCCATTTTTATCCCCCATATCTCTTATTAATATCATAATAATTATATCAGAAATTAGGATTAAACAAATTTTAACTAAATATAAATGTTTTAGTGAGAATATAAAATTATTGTGATATACATAGTTTAAGCACAAAGAAAGATAACATATCATATTTTTATAAATATGAATTTCTAAAGATATTTTAATTTAAAGCAAAGTTAAAACATAGGATATTTAAGACAAAACTATGTACGTAAAAAATGACATTTTTGAGCAACGGATGTATCCGTAGCGGTAGCAAGGATATATCGTTGGCGAAATGAGCGAAGCGAATTTTTTATAAACAGTAAAAAGTATGAAAATACTGTTGATAGATTACATCAAAATGAAATATATAAGTATCAAAAAAGAGGCAGAAAAAATACGCTTATAAGGGGGAGATATAAATGTATAATAGATGTACATTAGTTGAATTTAGAGGAGTATGGATAGCAAGTGTGTATAATATTGACTGGCCTAAAACACTTGATAACCCAGAAGCTCAAAAACAAGAATTTATAGAAATATTAGATAAACTAGATTCATTAAACATAAATGCTATATTTGTCCAAGTAAGGCCAACTTCAGATGCATTATACAAATCATATATAAATCCATGGTCTAAATATCTTACAGGAGAGCAAGGAAAATATCCAGGATATGATCCACTTCAATTTATGATAGAAGAAACCCACAAAAGAGATATGGAATTTCACGCTTGGCTAAACCCATATAGAATAACAACACAAGGAACAGATTTAAATGAATTAGCACCAAACAATCCTGCTAGAATAAAACCAGAGTGGGTATTAGAATTTAACAATGCATTATTTTATGACCCTGAAAATCCTGAAGTTATAGAATATGTTGCAATAACAGTTTATGAGATAATAAAAAAATATGATGTAGATGGAATACATTTTGATGATTATTTTTACCCTTATGATTATCCATTACCAGAAGGAGAAGATAGAGAAGGTGAAGTTGCAAATAATAGACGAGAATCTGTAAATAACCTTATAAGAACTATATACAAAGTAATAAAATCTACAAAACCATCAGTTCAGTTTGGAGTTAGCCCATATGGAGTTTGGAAAAATAAAAGTAGTGATTTAATTGGCTCAGAGTCAAATAGCTTAGAAAGTTATTATGATCTTTATATGGATACTTTAACATGGATAGATGAACATATTGTAGATTATATAGCTCCTCAAATTTACTGGAGCACAGATAATAATGATATTAATTATGAAGTTATGGTAAGTTGGTGGAATGATGTAGTCAAAGATAGTGGAGTAAGACTTTATATAGGTCAAAATATAAATGATTTAGATATAGCAAGTGAGATTTATAAACAAATAGAAATAAATAGTGAGTATGAATATGTAAGTGGAAATATATTATTTAGTGCAAGGGATATAATGAATGATAATGATAATATAGTAATGCAATTAAAAGAAGCATATAATTGTAAGGCTATTTTACCAACTAAATTTAATGATAATTAAAAGTATAATTTGAATATAACATATATTGTACAGTCTATAATAATCAAGTGTTATAAAAAGTAAAATATAAACAAGATTATATTATTTTAATAAATATATTATATGGTATAATTTACAATATAAATAAAACGGAGGAATACAGATGATTAAATTAAAATACAACGGTCATGCTAACATTTCATTAACAAAAGATAATGTAACTATATTAATAGACCCATTTTTTACAGATAACCCAGTAAATAAAACTAATCCAAATGAAGTAGAATGTGATTATATATTAGTATCACATGCACACTTTGACCATATAGGAGATGCTATAGAAATAGCTAAAAGAACTGGTGCAACAATAATAAGTACAGCAGAAATAGCAAACATGGCAGAGAGTAAAGGTTGCAATTCTCATGGAATGAACATCGGTGGAAAATTTAACTTTGAATTTGGTTCTGTAAAGGTTACACAAGCAATACACAGTGCAGGTATAGAAGGAGGAGTTGCTTGTGGATTTATAATAGATTTTTACGCAAAAACTATATACTTTGCAGGAGACACTGCATTATTTGGCGATATGGAGTTAATAGGTAGAATGAATAATATAGATTATGCCTTACTTCCAATAGGAGATAATTTTACTATGGGACCAGAAGAAGCTTTAGAAGCTGTTAAAATGTTAAAACCAAATGTAGTTATACCAATACATTATGACACATGGCCACCAATAGCACAGTCGCCACAAGACTTTAAAATAGAAGTTGAGAAAAACTGTGATGCAAAGGTATTAATAGTTGATTTTAATGAAAGTATAGAGATATAGATAAGATTAAGGTAAGTTATATGAATATGGCTTACCTTTTTTACGCTTAAGGATATTATAATATTTTAAAAAATGTGGATAACTTCTGAA
>NZ_CATXCO010000103.1:0-8183 GCF_958366745.1 uncultured Romboutsia sp. | reverse complement strand
TGTTAACTTATTTAATAATTTTCATACCTTTATTATTAAGTTCGTTTACTATATATTCTTTCGTCGATGGAGATGTTTTATAATACAGATTTACTATTAAACAATAATTTAAATAGAGATATGATATTAAAAAGATTTGAAAAGTCATCTAAATCTGAAAAAACTCTAATAAGGATAGCTATGAATCTATATAGAGGTTGTATAGATGAAGATTTTAATATGGCAAGGATTTTAAATTATATATTAGATGAGGAAAATACAGATATAGTTTTAAATGCATATAAGGCATTTAGTGCATAAAATGATTTAACATATAACTATAATAAAGCAAGATAATGTATCATGAGCTTAAAAAACTAAATTGAACAAGTATAACAATATTTAATAGGAAGTCTTTTATGACTTTCTTTTTAATTACACAAAACTATAAATATAGTGCTTAGATAATGAGAAATGCTATAATAACCATAAGGCATAATTATTGGTTAATTTATAATTGAAATAAACCTAACATAATAGAATAAAATATGTGAGGAGATGGAGAAAAAGAATGTTTACTATAATGATAATAGAAGATAATGAACTAATAAGAAATGAGATTCATAATTTATTAGATTTAAATAAATATAAAACAATAAAAATACATGATTTCAATAACATTACAAATCAAGTAAAAGAGTATAATCCAGATTTAATACTGTTGGACATAAATTTACCAAATGATGATGGATTTAAAATATGTACAGAAATAAGGAGTTTTTCAAAAACACCTATAATATTTGTAACAAGTAGAAGTACAAATATTGATGAACTTATGGGAATAACTTTAGGAGCAGATGATTTTATAACAAAGCCATATAATACACAGATACTTTTAGCAAGAGTAGCTTCAGTTTTGAAAAGAGCATATCCTAATGAAAAAATTACAGATAATATCGAACATAATGGTATAACTTTAAATATATTAACAAACACAATACAGTACAATGATAAATCAGTAGAACTTACTAAAAATGAATTTAAAATACTACATTACTTACTGATAAATAGAGGAAAGATAGTTTCGAGGGTAGATATATTAGACTACTTATGGGATAGTGCATTATTTGTAAATGATAATACACTTACAGTTAATATTACAAGAATAAGGAATAAGATGGAAGAATTAGGGATAAAGGATTATATAAAAACTAAAAGAGGACAAGGTTATATGATATGAGTATACAAGAGTATCTAAATAAAAGGATTGGAGTAATTAGTTTAAATATTATATCTTTAATAGTATTGTCTGTATTTCTATTTAGTTCAGGAAATACATTTGAAGTCATAAAGATTATATGGATTACATGGGGAATGGTATTATCGATGTATCTCTTACATGAATATAAGACCATAGAGAAGCATTTCTATAAACTAAATAAGTATATTGAAAATACAGATAAAAAGTATCTATTAAGTGAAATAATAGAGCAACCTAAATACATAGAAGCAATACCATATTACTATATTTTGAAAAAAGCTAGTAAGTCTATGAGAGAAGAAATAAATACAATAAAAAATCAAAAAAAGGATTATAAAGAGTACATAGAAAAATGGATACATGAGGTAAAAACACCTATTTCAGCTATTAAGTTAATAGAAGAGAACAACAAAACATCTACATCAAGGTTAGTATTACAAGAATTAGAAGAAATTGATAGATATGTAGAGCAAGCATTATTCTATGCTCGAAGTGAAGATGTTGAAAAAGACTATTTAGTAAAAGAAATCTCTTTAGAAAAATGTATAAATAGTGTCATCACTCGAAATAAGCAAGTACTTATACTTAATAGTATTGATATAGAGATATATGATATTTGCGAAAGTGTATATAGTGATAGTAAATGGCTAGAGTTCATATTAAATCAAATTATAGTCAATTGTATAAAATATAGAAAAGAGAATGAAAGTACTATAAAAATATATACTAAAGAAATAAAAAATGCAGTTGATTTAACTATTTATGATAATGGAATAGGGATACCTAGTGATGAGATAAGTAGGGTATTTAATAAAGGGTTTACAGGAAATAAAGGTCGTGTAAATTATAAATCAACAGGCATAGGATTGTACTTGTGCAAAAAACTGTGTGATAAGTTAGGTTTATTAATAAAAATTGAATCAGAAGAAAATGAGTATACAAAGATTAATATTATTTTTCCAAAGGGGAACTTTTCTAAGGTTTAGGAAAATACATCTCTATGTTACAATATCGTAACATTAATGAAAGGTTAAATCGAATCAAAGTAGAGATAAATCATATAAAATAACCTTGAGGTGATAAATATGGGTGAAATATTAAAGATTGATAGTATAGAAAAATACTATGGAAATAAGGGTAATATATTAAAAGCAATTGATGATGTAAGCTTCGAGGTACAAAAAGGTGAATTCGTAGGGGTTATGGGACCATCTGGTTCAGGAAAAACAACTTTGCTAAATGTTATAGCAACGATTGATGAGGTAAGTTCTGGTCACATTTATTTAAATGGAAAAGATTTAACGGAAATAAATAAAAAGGAAATAGGTAGATTTAGAAGAGAAAATTTAGGATTTATATTTCAGGATTTTAACTTGATAGATACTTTGACAATACATGAAAATATAGCTTTAGCACTAACCATAAATAAAACTAATAAAAATGAAATAGATGGTAAGGTAAATTCAGTAGCAAAAGAACTCGGTATAGAAGAAATACTTACAAAATACCCATATGAAGTATCAGGAGGACAAAAACAAAGAACAGCTTGTGCAAGAGCGTTAATAACAAATCCAAAGTTGATACTTGCAGATGAGCCAACAGGAGCATTAGACTCAAGGTCAGCTCAAATGTTGATAGAGATGATATCAAGTTTAAATAAAGACTTTAAAGCTACAATACTAATGGTAACTCATGATTCTTTTACGGCGAGTTATTGTGATAGGATTTTATTTATTAAAGATGGAAAGATATTTACAGAATTAGTAAGAGGTAATAATACACGAAAACAATTTTTTAATCAGATACTAGATGTAGTTGCATTGTTAGGTGGTGATGTAAGGGATGTACGTTAAACTAGCCATAAATAATGCAAAGAAATCTATTAAAGATTATTTGATATATTTTATAACTATAACAATGTGTGTAAGTTTATTTTATGCTTTTACATCTTTATCAAGTTCTAGTTATGAACTGATAACAGAGGATTCTTATAATTTTGAACAATTAAAGAAGATGTTAAAGTATTCGACTTATGTAATCACAGCTTTACTTGCAATACTTGTTGCTTATGTAAGTAAGTATATGATTAGAAGGAGACAAAAAGAGTTTGCAACATATATCTTATTAGGGGCTGAGCAAAAAAGTATAGCACTTATGTTTTTTGTAGAGATGTTAATAGTAGGTATACTATCTGTAGTTTGTGGAATATTTGTTGGAACACTTTTTTCACAACTTGTTACAGCATTAGTTTATATAAGTGCTAAACAGGAAGTTGTATTTTCGTTCAAGCTTTACTTTGATACTATTTTTATAACATTTGCATTCTTCATTAGTATGTTTTGTATAGTAGGTATACATAATATAAAAGTTTTAAATAAATCAAAACTTATAGATATGATGAATAATAGCAAGATAAGTGAGTTTAAATTTAAGAAAAGTAAGAACGTTTATACGGTAATATTTTTAGCATCATTAATATTATATAGTATATTTGCATATTCAGCTAAATTCATATTAGACACTAAAAAGAATATGAGTATTAGCAATTATGTAGTGAGTACTCAACAAATGGTATTAGCAGAAGTAGTTTCGCTGGTTTCATTTATATTGGCTACGTATGCTTTATTTTATTCTATATCCTATATTGCTATAAGGATAAAAGAGAAATACGTGAATTTCAAATATAAAGGGACGAATTTATTTTTGTTAGGAGGTATATTATCTAAAATAAATACAACTCCTACTCTGATGGCGACTATATCATTGACATTTTTAGGAGCTTCAATAAGTTTTATAGTTACATTATTAATGTCTCAATGGTCTTTAGGATATTTAGATTATAGAGTTCCATTTGATATAGAGTTAAGAAGTGGGTACTTGGATAAAAATAACGATGAAAAATATAGTATAAATAAAATAGAAGAAATTCCTAAATTCCAATATTCAGATATAATAAATTATATAAAAGATTATGGTGTGGATATAGATGAGTATGAAGAAGTTGAAAAGTATTTCTTAAATGAAGAAGATTTTTATAAAAGGGATGATATGAGCATACCACCATTAGCTATAAGTTTAAGTGACTTCAATAAATTAAGAAATATGCAAGGGTATGAACAAATAAATCTAGCAAATTACGAATACACAACTCAGTGGGATGGTAATACTGAAGATAGTGAAATAGAGAACTATATAAATCAAAATAAATTTTTAAATGTAAGTGGAAGTGATATGAAGATTAGTAAAGATGGATATTATAAGGAAACATTAGGTGAAGGAATTTATAATTATCCTGCTAAAAATATCATTATACTTCCTGATGAAATATGCAAAGGTCTTGTAGGAGCAGGAGTAGACTTATTTATTACAACAAATAATGAAATGAAGTATGAAGATGCTCTTGAATTTGAGTATGAATATATACCTACATGGTTTGAAAACAATAACAAA
Source organism: uncultured Romboutsia sp. (assembly GCF_958366745.1). NCBI lineage: Bacteria > Bacillati > Bacillota > Clostridia > Peptostreptococcales > Peptostreptococcaceae > Romboutsia > uncultured Romboutsia sp. The sequence goes on along the minus strand of NZ_CATXCO010000103.1, from coordinate 3,493 downwards.
GATTTGATGAAAAAATATGATTCATCTTATCAATTTATTGTTGGAAGGATTAAGTCAGCGGAAACTAGTGAAATATTAAATGCCAGCTTAGGAATGAGGATATTGGGATTATATTTAGGTACAGTTTTACTTATGATAAGTTTAACAGTGCTTGCGCTTCAACAACTCACAGATTCCATTGAACATAAACAAAGATTTAATATTTTACGAAAGCTTGGAATAGAAGAAGGTGAAATCAATAAAATTGTATTAAAGCAAATAGGAATCTACTTTGCAATTCCTGTGACAATAGGTGTAATAGGGTTTGTAGTATTTATATATAACTACTACCATATATTTGAAACTCAGATGAGTTCATATGTGGGTGATAAAATGTTTATATTAAATATGATTATAGGAATAGTGCTTATGATTATAGTATATGTAAGTTACTTCTTAGGAACATACTATACGTTTAAAAGAAATATAAAAAATTAGCTATAATCTTTACGTTATATCAATAGAAGTACTGATTTAGACACAAATTTGATGTAATATTAGTTTTAAAAGGTAAATAATACTACATACATTTTTAAAATAATGTCTACGCTCAGCACTCAAGGCACGTTGAGACTGTAGCTAAACTAAGAAGAGTAGTATAATTAATATAAGAACCAACTTAACTATTGAGTTTAATAGTAAAATTGGTTTTTAGATATATTTTATATAAGTAAACACTCAATATAATAAAACTTTTAATAATTTAATATCTTAATAAATATTATTGTACTAAATTATAATTAAAAGTCCCAAATGTTGAAAAATATGGTATATTTATATATATTATAAAACACTAAATAATAAGGAGATTATAAAAATGGCTGGAGATAAAATAATTTGTCATTGTAAACAAGTAAGTTACATAGATATAAGAAAGGCAATGATAGCAGGTGCTCGTACAGTACAAGAGATAAAAGATATGACTGGAGCAGCTACTGGATGTGGAAGATGTGTAGGAGAAATAGAAAAAATATTAGCATCAGTATGTGGATGTAAGGGAGTTTCTCTTGAAGATGTAGTAAATGCAGTTAAAAATGGTGCAGAAACTACAGAAAAAGTGGCTGAAATAACAGGAGCAGGTTCAGCTTGTGGAAGATGTAAAGCTCTTGTTCAAAATGTAATAGATATAAAAAGATAGTATTTAATCTAAACAATTGGATAAAATACTATTAAATAAATGTATCTTACACCTCAGATTAATATCATCATAGTTTGCATACATTTATCTTAAATAGATTAAGTCCTTCAATTTTGAAGGACTTTTTACTTTTATAGTAATAATAGCATTATTAAAAATATATCCTTATATAGGGGTGAAGTTATGAAGGTTTTATTTACTAAGGATTATGGAAAAGAAAAGTTTGATAAAATAAGGGAATTAGGATATGAAATTATGTATTATAATGAAAATATTGTAACTAATAATGAGGATGTAGATAGTGCTGATATATTAGTTACGTATAATCCATTTAGGACTCTAGATATAAATAAAATGGAAAATTTAAAATATATACAGACAACTAGCATAGGTATAGATCAGATACCCGTAGATAAAATTTTAAATAGAGATATTGTCATAGCTAATAACAAGGGTGGTTATAGTATACCAATAGGCGAATGGATAGTTATGTCTATATTAGAAATATATAAAAATAGTAAAAAGTTCCACGAACAACAAATAAATAAGAAGTGGAAAATGAATTTTTCTATAACTGAATTAAGTGGTAAGAAAATTGGATTTATAGGAACAGGGACATTAGCTACAGAAGCAGCTAAAAGGTTACAAGGGTTTGATGTTGAAGTTTGGGGAGTTAATACAACTGGTCACAATAGAGAATATTTTGATAAGTGTTTTGCAAGTGATAAAATGGATGAAGTATTTAAAAATTGTGATGTAGTTGTAGTTACGATACCGGCAACAAAAGATACTTTAGGAATTATAAACAAAGATAAATTTGAAATTATGAAAGATGATTCTGTATTTATAAATGTTGGAAGAGGAAATATTATTAATGAAAAAGATTTAATAAAATACATGAATAAGTTTAGGGGAGTTGCCTTAGATGTATTTGAAAATGAGCCATTAGATAAAAATAGTGAGCTATGGGAATTTGATAATATAATTATAACACCTCATAATTCATGGGCATCTGATAAGAATGAGGAGAGAACTTTTAATATGATTTATGATAATTTAAAAAATTATATTGAAAATAAGCCTTTAAAAAATACAGTTGATATACTCAAAGGATATTAAGTAATAAAAAAACTACTCACACGGGTGAGTAGTTTTTTTATTTATATTAAGCAGCTTTTTCTGTTGCTTCAGAATTAGCTTTATTCTTATTCATGTAAGAGTAAACTGGTAAACCTAGAAGAGTTATAACTAATCCTCCTAAAGATATCATAGTATTAGTCATTCCAGATAAGAATAATTGGTTTACTACAACAAATACACCACATGCTATAGCTATCATTGGAACTATAGGATATAGAGGTACTCTGTATGGTCTGTGTAAGTTTGGTTGATCTTTTCTAAGTTTTATAACACCTATGAATGTTAATGTATAGAATGCCCAAACAGCGAATATAGCTAAATCAGTTAATAAGTTGAATTGTCCTGATAATGCATATAAGCATGATAATACTGCCATTGCTAATGTTGCATTAGCTGGAACACCATTTTTACTTAATTTACCTAATGCTGCAGGTAAATTCTTTTGTTCACCTAAAGTGTAAACTATTCTTGGTCCAGTTAATAAGTAACCATTAAGAGCACCAAATAAAGATATTAATATACCAACAGTTATAAATTTACCACCCATTGGTCCGAATAAGTGCTCAGCAACTGCTGAAGCAGGAGAAGCTACGTTAGCTAATTCACTAGCTGGTAATACCCAAAGGTAAGCTAAGTTTATAACTACGTATACTGCCATAACTAAAGATAAACCACCAATTATTGCTTTTGGTAAATCTTTTCCTGGATCTTTCATTTCACCAGCTATAGCACCAACGTTTATCCATCCATCGTAAGCGAATAATACAGCTATTAATAATTGTCCTATTATGCTCATTGGGTTTACACCTTCAGCAACCATAGGTTGTACTATAGGGTTATTTCCTTCACCTTTTATAAATCCGAATATCATTATTAATATAAGAGGAAGTAATTTACCTACAGTTGATACAGTTTGTATCATACCACCAGCTTTAGAACTAATATTGTTTAATACAGATATTAATAATATGATTCCTAATGCTATAGGCATTGATAAAGATTCGTTTCCTAATAATCCAGCAGATTGTTGTCCGAACATAACTGCTAAAGCAGCTATTGTAGCAGGGAAGAATAATACAGATTGCATCCATCCTGTTAAGAAACCAAGTTTCTTACCGTAGATTTCTTCTATATATACCATCATTCCACCTGTTTTAGGTATTGCAGCTGAAACTT
>NZ_CATXCO010000102.1:0-8213 GCF_958366745.1 uncultured Romboutsia sp. | reverse complement strand
TATCTATAAAAAATGGTATCGATATAATAAGAGTATTTGATGCATTAAATGATGTTAGAAATTTAGAAGCTTCAATTAAATCTATAAAAAAATACAATGGTCACTGCCAATGTGCAATATCATATACTACAAGTCCAATACATACACCAGAGTATTACTTAGAATTAATAAAAACTATGGAATCTATGGGTGCAGACTCTATATGTATAAAAGATATGGCAGGAGTTTTAACTCCATATAAAGCTTATGATTTAGTAAAACGTATAAAAGAAATGACAGACATTCCTATAGATCTTCATACTCACTGTACAGGTGGAATTGCAGATATGATATATATGAAGGCTGTTGAAGCAGGTGTTGATATAATAGATACAGCAATATCACCATTTAGTGGTGGAACAAGTCAACCTCCAACAGAATCACTTTCTTTAACATTTTCTGAAATGGAAAGAAATCCAGGTCTTGATATGGAAAAATTACTACAAGTCGCAGAATATTTCAAACCAATAAGAGATAAATATATGTCTGATAAAATATTAAATCCAAAAGTACTATTAACAGAACCACAAACCTTAAAATACCAAGTACCAGGAGGTATGCTATCTAATCTTTTATCACAATTAAAACAGCAAAATGCAGAAGATAAATATGAAGATGTTTTAAAAGAAGTTCCAAGAGTTAGAAAAGACTTAGGATATCCTCCACTTGTTACACCAATGAGTCAAATGGTTGGGACTCAAGCTTTATTTAATGTGTTAACAGGTGAAAGATATAAATTAGTTCCAAAAGAAATAAAAGACTATGTAAGAGGTAACTACGGTAAATCACCAGCTCCTATAAGTGATGAATTTAGAAAAAAAATAATAGGAGATGAAGAGGTAATAACTGTAAGACCTGCAGATTTAATAGAGCCTGAATTTGAAAAAATGAAAAAAGAAGCAGGGGACTTAGCTAAAACTGATGAAGATGTATTAGCTGTTGCACTATTTCCACAAGTTGCTCCTAAGTTTTTAGAAAATAAATATAATAAAAAGCCTGTAGAAGAAGATAATAAGATTAAATTTATAAATGTAACTATGTAGAAAATAGGTGATAATATGGGTGAAAATTTAAATTTAATGCAAGCTTTATATGTAACAATATCAAGTATGGCAATGGTGTTTTTAATATTATTAGTAATTTCAGGAATACTTAGCTTATTTAAACATATCTTTAAAAATGAAAATAATATAAAAAAACCTAATGCTAACAACACATGTAGAGATTTTGTTAATAACAATTCAGTAGAAGATAATTTTGAAATTGATGAAGAAGAAAAAATAGTAGTAGCATTAGCAGCATCTATAATGGCAGGAGATGGTATACCAAATCCTAATCTTCATATAAAAAGAATAACAAGAATATCATAGTGAATTTAAAATATATAAATAAAAACTAAGATAATAGATATCTTAAAAATTAAAATATAGGGGGATTTTAAAATGAGTTCTAAAACATATCATATAAAATTAAATGGAAAAGTATATGAAGTAGAAATAGAAGAAGTAAAAGAAGGTCAAAATGTAGCAGCTACATCTACACCAAAAGAAGAGCCACAACAAGAAGTTAAAAAAGCACAACCAGTAAGTAGTGGAGAGTCTATAACTGCTCCAATGCCTGGAACAATAACAAATATATTAGTAAAAGAGGGAGATAACGTTAAAAAAGGTCAAGTATTAGCTATACTTGAAGCTATGAAGATGGAAAATGAAATAGTAGCACCACATGATGGAGCAGTAAAAGCTATATCTGTAGATAAAGGTCAAAATGTAAATCCAGGTGAGATATTACTTAAAATGGCTTAGTCTATAGGTAAAGGGGGATTTTACTATGGGAGAGATGATAAATAGTTTCATATTAGAATCAGGTTTTGCTAATATGGGCATTAAAAGTATAATAATGATATTAATAGCTTGTGTATTTTTATACTTAGCTATAAAAAAAGGATACGAACCATACTTATTAATACCAATTTCAGTTGGTATGTTACTTGCAAATATGCCAGGAGCAGATTTAATGAAAGCTCCAACTGATGGAGAACTAGGTGGACTTTTATATTATTTATATCAAGGGGTTAACTTAGGTATTTTTCCACCAGTAATTTTCTTATGTATAGGGGCAAGTACAGACTTTGGACCAATGATTGCAAACCCTAAAACAATGCTACTTGGGGCAGCAGCTCAATTTGGTATATTCTTTGCATTTTTAGGAGCAATACTTCTTGGATTTAATGGGCTTGAAGCAGCTTCAATAGGTATAATAGGTGGAGCTGATGGACCAACAGCAATACAACTTACATCAAAATTAGCACCACATATGCTAGGAACTATAGCACTTGCAGCATATTCATATATGGCTTTAGTTCCAGTTATACAACCACCAATAATAAGAGCATTAACAACTAAAGAAGAAAGAGCTATAAAAATGGAACAATTAAGACCAGTTTCAAAAACTGAAAAAATAGTATTTCCTATAGTTGCTATGATAATAGTTATAGGACTTTTACCTACAGCAGCCCCACTTATAGGAATGCTAATGTTCGGTAACCTATTAAAAGAAAGTGGAGTAGTTCCGAAGCTAGTTGAAACAGCACAAAATTCATTAATGTATATAGTAACAATATTTTTAGGTCTTACAGTAGGTGCTACTGCTAATGCAGAGACTTTTTTAACACTTCAAACTTTAGGAGTTACAGCTATGGGACTTGTAGCGTTCTCTGTAGGTACAGCATCAGGAGTACTATTTGGAAAAATTATGTGTAAGGCAACTGGTGGTAAAGTTAATCCAATGATAGGTGCAGCTGGGGTTTCGGCAGTTCCTATGGCAGCGAGAGTTGTTCAAAAGGTTGGGCAAGAAGAAAATCCATCAAATTTCTTACTTATGCATGCAATGGGACCTAATGTTTCTGGAGTTATAGGTTCTGCAGTAGTTGCAGGAATACTTTTAAAATTCTTTATGTAGAAGATAAAAGCTATCCAATTAGGATGGCTTTTTTTATGTATAAGGAAAATGATATAAAATTTTGTAGAGAACCTATGAATAGAATAGGTATCAATAATTTTAGAAGCGAAAAAAGATATTTTGAAATGATTTGCCACAAAGTAGTTTAAGCAATGGATATTATCAAAATATTTATAAAGCGAAGTGAATTTTTATAAACTATAGTTTTAGGATATAATAGTTCATATAGCATTCTTATAAAGAGGTGATAATTTGGATAAGAATTTTTTAAAAAATGATGGACTTTATGTAGCTAAAAATATACTTGGAAAGTTTTTAATAAGAAAATATGATAATTATCAAGTTGTAACTAAAATAGTTGAAACAGAAGGGTATATGGGAATAAAAGATAAAGCAGCGCATGTATATAATGATAAAAAAACTGACAGAACAAAGCCACTATACTTAGAAGGTGGTCATATATATGTATACTTAATATACGGGATGTATCATTGTTTAAATATATCAGCCAATGTTGAAAATGTACCAGAATGTGTGTTAATAAGGGCAGTAGAACCTATAATAGGATTTGATAAAATAGCATTTAATAGATATAAAAAAGATTATGATGAATTAACTAACTACCAAAAGAAGAATATAACAAATGGTCCTGGAAAGCTTTGTATGGCACTAGAAATAGATAGAAGTTTTAATAGTCAGTATATATTAGATAGTGATCTTTATATAAGTGATTTTTACATAGATGAAAATGGAGAAAAAGTATTTGCTGATAATGATTTTGAAGTAGTGGAATCTAAAAGGATAAATATAGATTATGCTGAGGAAGCTAAAGATTATTTGTGGAGATATTATATAAAAGGTAATAAATATGTGTCTGTAAAATAAATAAAAAGACTTTATATGTTACAGAACTTGTAAACTGATATATAGTATGATTATAAAAATATACATTTATAATTGATATATATTGGGAAAATTTAAATTAGAAGGCTAAGTATGGAGAATAATGTAGAAGGATTTACAAAGAGATTTGATAAAAAAGAGACATATTTTACTTTGTGGTAAATGATGATAAAGGAAGTTATTTAACAGTAAAAGGATTATTAGGATAAGAAACAGATAAAAAACTTGGGAAGATGCAGAAAGATACATACAATCTTTCAATGTAGATGAAATTACATATTGTAAGCTTATTACATTAGATGAGTTTGAAGAACATTTTAAGAAATTACGGGCTATATACTTACAAAGTCTTAAAAGTTTAAGTAAAGAAAGAGATGTTTTATGTGAAATAGAAAAATACATAGAAAATAATAAGATAGAATCATATCATAAGTTTGAAGAAGTAAATCAAGAATTTGAACAAATAGAGTTAGAAGTTAATAAATATGGATGCAAAAAATATATATAGATATAAAGGAAAGAGCAGTTAATAGAAGGTTTGAAAAAGAATTATTTAAGTAATTTGAATCAAATTTTAGAATAACTTTAATAATAGATGAGTTAACTCAAGAACAGAAAATAGGAATAGTAAATAAAAATGAAAGTTTTATATTGTCATATCAGGAATAGATAATATAGATTTTAAATAAGATACAATAGTATATAAAATATTATCCCTTATTTAATTATAACTATACTTAAAATTTAAGTATAGTTATAATTAAGATATACAGCTTATTCATCGTAATCAATTTCAAGTTGTTCCGGAATATTGAACGCTCTATTGAAAAGTATATTAAAGTCTTTCCAATCTTTTGATGCTTGCATCAAGGTTATTACTTTTAATAAATGATTTTTTAGGTGATCATTACCTATATCCTCTGTCAAAAACTGGTGATGCTTATGTTTTCTTTGACCGGGTTTTATAGTTGGATTGACTTTTTGAAGTTCTTCTTTTACTCCAGGAGGTAGTAAATCATAAACATACTTATTTGTATATGTACCTACAATACCTGGTCTTTTTGCATTTGGTCTAGGGTAGGTCCAATTTTTTAATCTAAACATTTGTTTATAAAATTCATCAGGGAATCTTTTAGTCCAAGGTAATAACTCTTTAGAAATATACATAGATAATATTTTTTGAAGTTCATCACGATCTCTATCATATTGATATCCTGTAGCTTCATCAACTAATGCTACAATACCTATTTTAGATAAACTTCTTACTAAAATTTCACTTGCTATAGCTAAACCTTGTTGCTGAGAAGTCAATTTATTATCAATTCTTGCTTGTAAATATACATCACATATAAGAGGAATTATTTCAGCTGGATAACCTTCTACAATTCTTCCATTTTTAGTCTTATATTTTATTGTATTTATAAGCATATCTTCTAATTCATTTGTAATATATTCAGATAGATTTTTGGCATCAATAAAACTTGGTAGATTAGGTTTAGATGGAACTCGTATCTCATCTTTTTTTCTACCACGCTTTGTACGTCCAAAAGCTTTAAACACAGTACTTTTATTTATTATTCTTGAACCATTTTCTAATACTGCACAATTCAGTTCTTTTTCACCTATTTTTATAATACCAAAATGTGTTGCTTTTAATATATTATTTTCATTTAATTCCAAGTTAACACCATCCTTTATTTTATTTTGATAAGTAAAATATTACTTAATATTTCTTCATTAGATGAATTAGATGTAATAAGACTCATTATTTCTATTTTGAAATTTATATATAAATAATTTAATTTTTTTATCATATTATACGCTGTATTTTTATTAACATTAAGAATACTAGATAAATATCTATAGCTAATATTTTCTTTAAATAGAAACAAATAAAGAGCAAGTAACCATTTTCTATAATCTAATCTTGTTTTATGCATAATTGTATTTGTTGTAATAGAGGACTTGTTATTACAAATATTGCAATGAAATAGATTTTTATAAGTACTTATTTTATTAGAATAACAATAAGGACATATTAATAAATTTTTAAATTTAAGATTATATAAAAAAGTTTTGTAAGAATCTTCTGTTGGAAATATTTCATAAATATTAAAATCTTTTATCATAAAATTATTATATCATATTAAAAAAATTAATAACTGTATTTAAATAGGTCAATTAGTATTAATATATAATATAAAATTAGGTTAAAATTATTTATTGATATAATATAAAAAATTTAATTGTGGATATGATTCTTGAGAATCGTCTCCACAATTGAAATCCACTAAAACCATATTGATAAAATAATCAATATGGTTTTTATTGTTTGTGTTAGATTTAATATTATGAAACTTTATTATTCATCTTGCAATTTATATTATATAAAAATTTATTTAATGAAAAGTTTATATATTGTACAATAACTTAAATTGATCAATTTTAAGTAAATAATTCTTTTACGATAATAGATAGTAAGTGATGTTACAATATAAAACAAAAATAGATATTAATATATAAATACTTTTATAAAGTGATATAATTAGATTAAGATAATATATATTTATATAAGGAGGATAATTTTGAATATAGGATTTTTATTTGGAGCAGGAGCTGAAATGGGTTATGGTTTACCTTCAGGGGGGAAGTTTGCATTAGAAATATTTAGACAAGATACGACTGAAATAAAGGCATTGTTTAAAGAACAAAGAGAACATATAGATGGATCTACGTACTATGCAGCTAATTGGTTACCAGATGATTATAAAACCAAGAGTGTAACTTCTTTTGGGAAAACTGTTTTTGAAACAATAATAAAAGATACTATTGAGCATAATAGAGGCAAAATAATAGCTAAAATGAACGATTTTGACTCTATAGCTAAATATGAAGAAGTTAAATTAAAGGAGAGTTATAGTAAGACATATTCTCAAATAGTAGAAGAAATATTAGGTACTAAATTAAAAAATTGTAATATGAAACAAGAAATATCATTTATTGAATATTTTAATGAGGGTAATAAAATATTTGAAAGTAATTATTTCTCTTCTTTATTAAAATTATATAAAAAGCCAGATATATTTGATAGTAATACAAAAAGTGAAATAAGAAAAATTATTTTAGCAATATTTCAATTGCAAATAGGAGCATTAAGTGAAAATTTAACTAGAAAAATAAATGATGGGATATTTAAAGATAAAGATGATGCAATAGACTTACTGGATGATATAGGAGATATTATTCAACTTAACTCACAATCTACTGGCCTATCTGGATTAGAGTATGTTATGGATAATAAAAAAATTGATTTAAAATCAGACTCAGATTTAATTTTAAATTTTGCTAGAAATGTAATTGAGTCCATATATGCATCTGTTTTAGATTATAAATCATTAATTGACTCTAATTGGCATTACTTATATTGTCCTAAAGATGAATGGGCAAAGTTTTGTAAAATTAATATATTTTTACTATCAGTGAGAAAATACATAGTTGAGCAGCTTGGTGATACTGATAATATAAAATCAGATGGATATTATCATGATTTAATTAAAGCAATTGACATGAAAAAATTAGAGACGACAACAATTGCGACAACAAATTATAATGTGTTCATTCATGACGTGATAAAAAGAGATATATGCTACTTAAATGGGTCAACAGGTATGTGGTACGATCCGTATCTTAATAGAATAGGTAGCAAAGAGGAGTTATCAGTTAAAGAAGAACATTTTCTTGTTCCTCTAATTTTTACACAAAGTGGAACAAAGCCAATGACTTCGATAGAGATGTCTAAACAGTATGTAAAAATGTATGATGACTTTAAAGATTCAGATAAAATATGCATTATTGGTTTTGGATTTAATCCAGATGATGAACATATTAATGGTATACTAAGAACTTTAATTGACATAGATAATAAAAAAGTTGTTGTAGTTGATATAAATAATGGAACAGATATTGGTGATTTTAAAGAAAGTATCGCAAATAAGCTGAAAATTTTTAACGAGGATAATTTGGAAGTTATTTTAGTAGATTATGATAGAAGTGTAAAAGGAACAAATTGGATTGATATATTAATAAGTGAATAATAAAAATATAAAAATGGTCTAATTTACTGAAGTTTATTAGGAACTATACTATAGTTTATATTTATTACTAGCATAACCTATAATATAATAGTGGGTATGATTTTAGTGAATCGTATCCACCATTAAAATCCACCAATACTCATATCCATTAGATATGAGTATTTCAGATTGTAGACAAAATAGCCATTTTTACTTATATTAAATGGCTATTTTCTT
>NZ_CATXCO010000101.1:0-8218 GCF_958366745.1 uncultured Romboutsia sp. | reverse complement strand
TAAAGCTTTTGATGAAGCTTTAATAAGACCATTATTATATTGGACAAGTACATCTATAATGGATGAAAATGATAATAGATGGTATGAAAAAGGTTACTTAGAAAATAAAAAGGAATCTGCAAAAACTCAATTATCATATCTAAAAAATTTAGAATATATAGCTATAAATAAAGATACTAATGAAGTTTACTCTAATACTAATTATAAAAGTATAGAAGACTTTAAGAAAAATATAAAAGGTGAATGTGATGTAGAGCTATCATCTAATAATGATGTTATTAGCTATACCAAGCAAATCAAAGATAAGACATTCAAAAAAGTAAATGTAAATAAAGAATTAAGAGATGTTTTAGTTTATAATTTAAAAGATTTTGATGTATGCATATCAATAAATAAAAACTTTGAACAAAGTGGTGTATATCACTATGATAAGGTTTCAGAGATAAAAGATGATTTTGATAGTGAAGTAATTTATTTTAAGATTATAATAGTATCTTCTATAATATCTTTAATATTATTTATAGTTTCAATAGTAATATATAAAAAAATGAAATGTGAAGTTTTAGATAGAAATAGTTTTTACTTAAATCTTTATAAAATAATACCTTTAGAGATTTATATTATAGTAGGTATACTTTTACTATATAGTCTAATTGGAATTATAAAAACAGGTTATTCTGTTTATTATTACTACAATGTATTAGATCATCTAGTATATACTTTTATATGTATATTTGGATTATTTACAATATATTACATTTTAAGAAAAGAATTAAAAAGCTTTGATAAACCTATAGAAATATTAAAAACTAGTTTAATAGTTAGAGTATTAATATTAGGAAAGAAAATCTTTAAAGATACTAATAAAGTAACAAAATCAGTTCCATTAGCTAAAAGAATTATAATATTAGCAGCATTAAGTGTAGGAGTTGGTACAATAGGTTGGTTTATAGGATTTTTATTCGGAAGTACTTTATTATTATTTTTATTTGGACCAATACTTAGTTTAACTATTGTTGTACTATATGTTTATTACTTAATTAAAAAGCTAGCATACTTAAGTTATATAATGGAAGGGACTCAGCGTATAAAAGGTGGCGACATACATTATAAATTAGATATTATAGGTGATGATAACTTTAGCAACTTAGCAGAAAATATAAACAATATAGGAGAAGGTCTTGATAAGGCAATATATAATCAGTTAAAAAGTGAAAGATTAAAATCAGAACTTATAACTAATGTAAGCCATGATTTAAAGACACCTTTAACTTCTATAATTAATTATATAGAGTTAATAAAAAAAGAAGAGGATATAAAACCTGAACATATTAAAGATTATGTAAATGTACTAGATTCAAAGTCTAAAAGATTAAAGGTATTAATAGAAGATTTATTTGAAGCTAGTAAGGCAAGTAGTGGTAATTTAGAGCTTAATATGGAAAAAATAGATATAACTCAACTTTTAAGACAAGCTATAGGTGAGATGGAAGAAAAGTTATCAAAAGCTAATTTAGATTTAAAGTTAAGAGTACCAGAAGAAAAGACTTATATAATGGCAGATGGAAAAAAATTATATAGAGTTCTTGAAAACTTATTAAGCAATATATCAAAATATTCGCTTGATAACACTAGAGTATATATTGATATAATTGAAGAGGATGATAAGGTAAAACTGACGATGAAAAATATATCATCTTATGAATTAAATTTTGACCCTGAAGAAATAATGGAAAGATTTAAAAGAGCCGATGAGTCTAGAAATACTGAAGGTAGTGGGTTAGGTCTTGCTATTGCAAGAGACTTAGTAAATGCTCAAGGTGGTAGATTTGAGATAGATATAGATGGAGATTTATTTAAGTCAGTTGTAGAATTTAATTTAATAGATTAAATATGTAAAAGCTATGAAATTAGAATAAACTTGATTTCATAGCTTTTTATATTTTTATAATTTAGAAAATAAGGAAGATAAAATGTAGATGAAAAGCAGATATAAGTATTATGAGCTATAGAATAAAAGGATAGTAGTGGTTTGGAAAATAAAGTAAATTTATCAAAAGAATATATTTATAAATATTAAAGAATCTATAAATATATAATCAGAAAATGTTTTCAAAAAATAAAAAATATTTCACAGAATATATTAAAATTTATGTAAAAGATGATATAATATTAATAGTAAGAATAAAATTTTTGTAATATACAGAAAATTTAAAAATTAATTATAGATTTATTTAATCGAAGGAGAAATCATGAAAGATTCGAAGCAAGAAATAAAAGATAGCAAATATTTAATATCACATATACAATCACAATATACAAGATTTAGTAAAGGACAAAAACTTATAGCTCAATATATATTAAAAAATTACGATAAAGTTGCATTTATGACGGCTTGTAAGTTAGGAGAAGCAGTAGGAGTTAGTGAATCTACTGTTGTAAGATTTGCAAATGCATTAGGATATTCTGGATATCCTAAACTTCAAGATGCTCTTCAAGAAGTTATAAAAAATAAATTAACAACAGTTCAAAGAGTTGATATGGTAAAAGAATTTAATGATGATTCTGCAATACTTAAAAAAATAGTAAAAAGTGATATGGATAACATAAAAGACACTTTAGAGGAAATTGATGAAAAAGCTTTTGAAGAAGCAGCAAATAGAATATTAAAAGCAAAGCGAATTTATATAGTAGGAATGAGAAGTTCATTTACCATAGCTCAGTATTTAGGATTTTATCTAGGTATAATATTAGACAGTGTTCATGTTATAAGAACAGATATGGGAGATGCTTTTGAACAAGTTGTAAAGATAAATGAGGATGATGTTTTAATAGCTATAAGTTTCCCTAGATACTCTAAGAAATCATACCAAATAGTAAGTTATGCTAAAGAAAAAGGAGCTCATATAGTATCTTTAACAGATAGTCCATTTGCACCAGTTGCATCTTTTACAGATAACTTATTATTAGTTAAGAGTAATATGGTATCATTTGTTGACTCTTTAGTTCCAGCTTTAAGTATAGCAAATGCACTTATAGTATCAGTTGGGATGAAAGAAAAAGAAGATATAAAACAACACTTTGATGATTTAGAAGCTATTTGGGAAAAATATTCTGTTTATGATAAATAGTTAGTATAAATTGAATAATAAACTTTAAAAGGAGTATACACAAATAATATTTTGTGATACTCCTTTTATATATAATTAACTGTATAAATTAATTTAATGATATTATATTTATATAAGGGAAATTTAAAGAGGTGAAATATGAATAAGACAATAGGAATACTTGCACATGTAGACTGTGGGAAAACCACATTTTGTGAACAACTTCTTTATCATACAAATGCAATAAGAAAAAGAGGTAGAGTTGATAATAAAGATACATTTTTAGATAATCATGATATAGAAAAACAAAGAGGGATAACAATATTTTCAGAACAAGCAACATTTAAATATAATGAATCTAATTATTATTTAATAGACACACCAGGACATATAGATTTTTCTCCAGATATGGAAAGATCTATTAGTATAATGGATTATGCTGTAATTATAATAAGTGCAATAGAAAAAGTTCAATCACATACTAAGACAGTTTTTAGATTACTTAGAAAGTATAATGTTCCTACTATATTTTTTGTAAATAAAATAGATAGAGAAGGAGCTAACTTAGATGAAGTTATAAGTGATATAAAAAATAGTTTAACTAGTGATGTTATAAATATAAGTGATAATTTAAACTTAGACTCAGATAATATCTTAAATGAAGATATTATAGAATTTATAGCTGAAAGAGATGATTATTTATTTGAACGATATTTAGAAGAAGATTATGATAAAGATTTATGGATAGATACTATGAAAAAAATGATAAAAAAATCTAAGATTTATCCATTAATGTATGGTTCGGCACTACAAGATATTGGAATAAATGAATTTATTAAAAGATTAGATTACTTAACTCATACAAATTATAACAAAGAAGATGACTTTATAGGTAAAGTATATAAGGTTAAATATGATGATAATAAAAATAGAGTTACATATATAAAAGCCTTACAAGGAAGTATTAAGGTTAAAGATGAAGTAAATTATAGCCAGGGAAATAATGTAACTGAAAAGATAAATGAAATAAGGATATATAATTCTAACAAATATACATCTGTAAATGAAGTTTACGCATGAGAAGTTTTTGCTGTATGTGGATTAAGTGAAGCAAAAATTGGTGATTTTGTATTAAGCCCTAATATATTAAAAGTTAATTTAGATAAACTAAAAGTAAAAAATAATTTAGAAATGGTTCCAACACTAAAATCTAAGGTTATATTTGATAATATTTTAAATATAAGAGAGGTATTAGGATACTTTTATATATTAAACAATGAAGAACCTGCATTAAATGTAGTATGGGATGAAACATTAAAGGAAATACATATTCATGCTATGGGAAAAATACAACTTGAAATATTAAAGGCTATAGTGAAAAATAGGTTTAATATGGATGTTGAATTTGGTCCATGTGAAATACTTTATAACGAAACAATAGAAAGTGAAACAATTGGATATGGTCATTTTGAACCATTAGGTCATTATGCTGAAGTACATTTAAGGATTACTCCAAGTGATAGAAATAGTGGGATAAGTTTTGATAGTACTGCCCATGTTGATGATTTAATTTTAGGTCATCAAAATTTAGTTAAGACTCATATATTTGAAAAGGATCATAAGGGAATATTAGGAGGGTATCCTTTAACTGATGTAAATATAACATTACTTACAGGTAGAGCTCATAATAAACATACTAGTGGTGGAGACTTTAGAGAAGCTACTTTTAGAGCTTTAAGACAAGGTCTTGAAAATACTAAAAACATATTACTTGAGCCTTATTATAAATTTAGTATAGAAATAGATATTGATTATGTTGGAAGAGTTATGTCTGATATTTCTAAAATGAGTGGTGAATTTGAGCCTCCTATTATTAATGAGAATTTAGCTATAATAAATGGAAGAGGTCCAGTAGCTACATTTATGGATTATTCTCTTGAAATTGTATCTTTTAGTAAGGGAACAGGTTCTATTAGTTACATATTTGATGGATATGATATATGTCATAATACTGAATATGTATTAGAAAAAAGAAATTATGATAAAGATAGTGATATAGAGTATACCTCTAATTCTATATTTTGTTCTAAGGGACAAGCATATGTTGTAAAGGGGAAGGAAGCAAAAAATCATATGCATTGTTTAGAGAGATAGTATTATAAAACATTAATTTTAGGAGATAAATATGAACAAAAGAAAATATATAATGTTTACTATGATTATTATAGGTGCATTATCTATACTTGAATGGGGAATTAGTTTTTCATCTATATTTTTAATAGTATCTATGGCAATTGTATATATAGTTTTTCCTATGAAAGATTTATGTAGTAAAAATAAATATTTAAAGACACTTTATAATATATACAAAGTTATAATAATTATATTTGTATCTTCCTTTGTATTATTAGAAGGGTTGATACTTTTAAATATAAATGAAACAAAAGATGTAGATAAAGTAGATAATATAGATACAATGATAGTTCTTGGGGCTAAGGTAAATGGCACTGAAGTTTCTAATACATTAAAATTAAGACTTGATAAGGCTATAGAGTATTACAACAAACATAAATCTGTAAATATAATAGTATCTGGAGGTCAAGGTAATGATGAAAATATTACTGAGGCTTTAGCAATGAAAAATTATTTGGTATCTAATGGAGTTAATATAAATAATATTATAGAAGAAAATAAAGCTACTACTACATTAGAAAATATTATATATAGTAAAAAAATACTAGATGATATGAATAATAAAGGAAAGGTACTTATAGTGACTAGTGATTATCACTTATTTAGAGGAAGACTTATTGCTAGTATTTTAGGTATAGAAAATGAAGGTCTTTGTTCTATTAGTTCAATATCGGGGAGACTATATTATATGATACGAGAATATCCAACTAGTATTATAGATTTAGTTAAAAGTATAGAATATGCTTATTTATAAAAACATATAATATTAAATTTTTTCATATTATTTATAGATATTATTTTAATTTATAGGAGTAATAATATGAAAAGAGATGAAAAATATTTTAAGGGTTGTATACTAGGTGGAGCTATAGGAGATGCTTTAGGTCGCCCTATTGAGTTAAAAAAGCTTAAAGAGATTAAAGCTACATATGGAAGTAAAGGAATAAATAATTTAACTTTAAATGATAAAGGAATTGCAGAAATAACTGATGATACCCAAATGACTTTGTTTACTGCGGAAGGAATATTAAGAGCAAATTGTAAAAAGGGAAGATGCTATATACCAGCTGTAGTATACAATGCATATTTAAGATGGTACTCTACACAAAGAAATATAGATACAAAGGGATATGATGAGTGCACATATAATAGCTATCTATTAAAATATGATGAGTTATATGAAGATAGAGGTGCAGGAAATACCTGTTTAACTTCATTAAGTAAAGAGGAAATTGGAAGTATAAAAAATCCTATAAATAACAGTAAAGGATGCGGTGGAGTTATGAGAGTAGCACCAATAGGCCTTGTTTATAACAAGAAAGAAGCATTTAAATTAGGTTGTGATTGTGCAGCATTAACCCATGGGCATCCAAGTGGATATATTAGTGGGGGAATGTTATCTTGCATAATATCATGTATTATTGAAGGAATGGAAATTGATGAATCTATAAATTGTGCTATATCCTTTGCAAAAGATATGGATGGATATTGTGAGTGTGTAGAGACAGTAGAAAAAGCAGTTAAACTTTCTAAAGATGACTTAGTAGATACAGATGCTATAAGAATGATTGGTGAAGGATGGACTTCAGATGAGGCATTAGCTATAGCTATTTATAGTAGTTTAAAATATAAGGATGACTTTAAAAAAGCATTAATCTGTTCAGTTAACCATGAAGGGGATAGTGATAGTACTGGAGCTATTTGTGGTAATATTTTAGGTGCATACTTAGGTATTGATAATATACCTAAAGAATGGATTGATGTAATTGAGCTTAAAGAATTATTAGAGAATATTTCAACTGATTTATTAACTGGATATGAAGAAAGTGAAGAGTGGTTTGAGAAGTATCTTGAAAACTAAGTAGAAATATGGCGAATTACAATAATTTACAATAGGTTATGGATATGATAATATAAATATATGTTGTTGTGTGTTTATTAGCTCTAATGGTAAATAGAGTTAACTCTTCCTAAAGTATAGATTTATAACTTTAGGATAGTCATCAATCTCCAAAAAAGTGTGTTTAATTGTGCGATAAGAAGAAGGCATAGAAATATGCCTTCTTTTTATTTTATAATATATAATCACAGAATAATTAAAAAAGCATATTTTAGTATAAGTGAAATAAAAAATATCTTAAGAGGTGATATAATGAGCTGTTGTTCATATACCATAGGAACTATTGTAGATATAAGTGATATTATGAATCAGCCCTATAAATTTATAACAATAGGTAAAGTACCAGGTGATATATATACTTATACTAGGTTAGTATATAGTGAAGAAACTATAATATTAGATCATGAATACAATGAAATAGGTATTGAGGATTTAAAGGTAGGGGATACTGTTGTTGCGTTTCATTCTAATGCAATGACAATGAGTATACCGCCTCAAACGTCTGTATTTATTATAGAAGTAAAATAAAACTGTAAGTAAGTTTGTATTTATACAAACCTACTTACAGTCCTTATGATAGGTAGGTTTTTAATATATCAATATATTAAGAATATACAACACTATTAATATAGATAATAAAGTAAAAATTAATGATTTTTCTATTTTAATTATAGAATTAATCATTTGGATATTTTCTAAATCATTTCTCTTATATTTCTTATGCTTATAATACTTACAATAGAACTTTTGAAACCTTGAAATAAGATATACTATTATAAATATATAAAATACAGAAACTAATAACACAGTAGCAAGCCCTGTTAAATAAACAAAAACACGAGCTATACAAAGTATAAGCCTATGACATAAAAAAATTAAAAATAATACAAGAGATCCTAGAACAACAGATGTTAATAGTGCAAGTTTAGAATCATTATTTTTATTCATTATAATATCTCCTTTAATATTTAATACTATATTATATTAAAGAATTAACATATATTAGAACCTTACA
>NZ_CATXCO010000100.1:0-8222 GCF_958366745.1 uncultured Romboutsia sp. | reverse complement strand
AATATATCTCTAAGGAAGAATTTATAAAAAGGTACTCTAGCATATATTCGGGTATAGGCGCAAATGATATAAAGATTTCAATTGGAGAAATAAATAGCAAGACTCAGATACCTATATCAATTACAATGAATACTCTAGCAGGGAAATTGAAATTTGAAGATATAAAGGTAGATATAGTTAAAGAAGATAAAAACTATAAAATAAATTGGAATGAAAGCTTAATACTTCCTCCTATGACTAAAGATGATAAAATAGGGGTAGAGGTTGATAAAGCTGTTAGAGGACAAATATTAGATAGAGATAATAATAAGTTAGCTTATGATGGTAAAGCTTATCAAGTAAGTATACATCCTAGTGTTTTTACAGCAAATAAAGATGAAAACTTACCTAAGTTTGCAGAGGTACTAGATGTAAGCATGGATAAAATAAGTGAAAAAATAGAAAATCAAAATCCAGATCATAAAATACCAATATTAAAGATATCTCAATATGAAAATGAAAAAATTGATTTATTAAAAACTATAGAAGGTGTAATTATAGATGAGGTAGATTCTAGAGTATATCAAAATAGTGAGGCATTAGGTTGTCTGATTGGATACACTGATAATATAACTAAGGAAGAATTAGAAAAATATAAAGGTAAAGATTATAACTCACAAAGTAAAATAGGAAAATCAGGATTAGAACAAGTTTATGAAGATAAATTAAGAGCAAGAGATGGTGTGCATATATTTATAAAAAGAGGAGAAGAAAAAATAACATTAGCAAAAACAGAACCTATAAATGGAGAAAATATAAAGCTATCAATAGACTCTAAACTTCAAGAAAATATATATGCACAAATGAATAATGAAAAAGGAGCATCTGTGGCATTACATCCTCAAACTGGAGAAGTATTAGCTATGGTAAGTTCACCATCTTATAACTCTAATACAAAGGTTACATATATAACTAAAACAATATCTAATAAGTGGAAAGAAAGTGAATATGCTCATAATGAAAATAGATTTAATAATGCATACTCACCAGGATCGACTATGAAACTTATAACAGCATCAATAGGATTAGATGAAAAGGTATTAAATCCAAATGATACAATTGATGTTAAAGGGGTTAATTGGCAAAAAAGTAGTAATTGGGGAGATTATTATGTTACTAGAGTAAAAGACCCAGGAAGATCAGTTAATTTATATGATGCCACTAAATACTCTGATAACATATACTTTGCAGACTTAGCTATTAAAATAGGCGCAGATAAATTTATAGAAGGAGCAAAGAAATTTGGTATAGGAGAAAATTTAGAATTTGAATATCCTATGGATAAATCACAAATATCTAATAACTCTAAAATAGAAAGTGAAATGCTATTAGCTGATACTGGTTATGGGCAAGGAGAGGTACTTATGACTCCACTTGATGTAGCTATGTCTTACTCGGCACTTTCTAATAATGGTGATATAATGAAGCCGAGACTTGTAATAAGTGAAAATAAAGAGCCAAAAGTATATAGTAAAGCTATAAATAAAGAAAATTTAGAAGAGTTAATTAGTTGTTTTGGGGCAGTTATAAATGATGAAGACGGAACCGGGAATTTAGGAAAGATAAATGGAGTAAACTTAATAGGAAAAACTGGTACAGCAGAAATTAAAAAAAGTAAAGATGATACAGATGGTAGTGAAAAAGGATGGTTTGTAGCAGTAAATCTGGATGAACCTAAAATAGCTATATCAATGATTATAGAAGATTTAAACGGTAAAACAGCAGGAAGCCATGTAGTACCTAAGGTGAAAAATATAATAAAAAATTATATTAATAATTAGATTTTAATCTTATCTATTCTATAGCATTATTTATATAAATATAATATAATAACATGTAATGCAAATTTGTATTATATTTATATGAATTTTAATTGGAGGAATTTAGATGGATAACTACAGAAATTCTATGTCAAGAGAAAATCTGATAATGTTAATAATGGCTGGAGCTATACTTGTTTTTAACTTAGTTGGATTTATAGTATCATACTTTGTATGGAAAGACTTAAGTAAAGAATCTGACTATATAAGAGAAAATGGAAGAAAGTTATTAAACTTTCATATATCTTTTGTAATATATGAAATAATAGCAGGATTATCAATAATTGTTTTAATAGGAGCGCTTTTAACTCCAATAGTTTCAATAGCATACTTTGTATTAGCTGTACTAGGTATGATAAAGTATGGTCAGTATAAAGACTATGATTATGAATTTGTAATTAACTTTATAAAGTAATTGATTAAAGATGAAGAAAAAACTTCATCTTTTTTTGTTTTTGATAAAAAAACTTAATAAAATTAATTTTACTATATATATTTTTTTATTTTTATGGTTAATGTATACACCTTATTATTTTAAATAACATATGATAGCATATATCAATAAAGGAGTGGAATGTATGTGTGGAATAGTTGGATGGGTTAATCTTAAAAAAGATATAAAGCCCTATTACAATATAGTAGAAGACATGAGAGATACTCTAGTATTTAGAGGTCCAGATTCATATGGAATAAAAGTATATGATAATGCAATACTTGGACATAGAAGATTAGCTATAGTGGACCCAACAGGTGGACTTCAACCTATGGATAAGTATTTAGGTGATAGAAAATATACTATAGTATACAATGGGGAACTATATAATACAGAGGTTGTAAGACGTGATTTATTAGATAAAGGGTATACATTTAACTCATATTCTGATACAGAAGTACTTTTAACTTCATATATAGAGTATGGTCAGGATTGTGTAAATAAAATAGATGGGATATATGCATTTGCTATATGGGATGATTATAAAAAAGAATTATTTTTAGTAAGGGATCCATTAGGGGTTAAACCTTTATTTTATTCATTTAAGGGAGATTCATTAATATTTGGATCTGAAATTAAAGCATTATTAAAACATCCAGATGTTGATTCTATCGTTGATAAAGAAGGTATTTTAGAGATGATGGCTATAAGCCCTCAAAGAAGTCTAGGATCAGGAATATTTAAAGATATAAAAGAAGTACCTCCTGCATATTGTTTAACATACAATGAAAATGGAATAAAATTAAGACAGTATTGGGAGCTAGAAGCAAAAGAGCACACAGAAGATTTAGGTCAAACTACAAAGCATTTAAGAGAATTATTAGTAGATGCAATAGAAAGACAACTTGTTAGTGATGTACCTGTTTGTACTTTCTTATCTGGTGGACTTGATTCAAGTTTTATATCCTATATAGCGGCTAAGGCTTTTGAAAGAGATAATAAAGAAAAATTAAATACATTTTCAATTGATTACACTGATAATGAAAAATATTTTAAAGCTAATGAATTCCAACCAAATAGTGATGCTTATTGGGTTGTAAAAATGGCAGATTATATTAAAAGTAATCATCACAATGTAATACTAGATAATACAATACTTGCAAATTATTTAAAAGAAGCTACATTAGCATCGGATTTACCTTTAATGGCAGATATAGATTCATCACTTTATTTATTTTCTAAAGAAGTGAGAAAACATGCTACAGTTGTTTTATCTGGAGAGTGTGCCGATGAGGTATTTGGTGGATATCCTTGGTATACTAAAGATTATGAAAATATAGAAATGTTTCCATGGCAAGATTCATTAAACCATAGAAAAAATATATTAGCAAAAAGTATAGCGGATTTACCTATAGAAGAATATTCAAAACAAATGTGTCAAGATAGCATAAAAAAAGTTCCAAAAGTAAAAGGTGAAAGCAAAAGAGATGAAAGAATGAGAGAGTTAACTTATCTAAACTTAAAATGGTTTATGATAACTTTATTAAATAGAAAAGATAGAATGACTATGGCAAATAGTTTAGAAGGAAGAGTACCTTATGCAGATAAAACATTAGTTGAATATGCTTATAACATACCTGCAGATATGAAACTATTACATGGTCGTGAAAAAGGACTTTTAAGAGAGTCTATGAGAACCCTACTTCCAGATGAGATAATAGACAGAAAGAAAAGTCCATATCCAAAAACTCATAATCCAATATACACTAAAGCAGTATGTAAAATGCTAAATGATATAGCTCAAGATCCAAATGCTAAGCTTTTTCAAATAGTAGACAAAGAAGCTGTTATTAATATGATAAATACTCAAGGTAGAAGCTTTACTAAACCTTGGTTTGGTCAACTTATGACAGGACCTCAAGTAATAGCTTATTTAATTCAGTTAGAAACTTGGTTAAATGAATATAATGTAAAACTAGATATATAAATAGGGGGTATTACTATGGGATTATTGAGAGTGATAAAAAAAGAGGATCATAATAGTGCAAAAATAGTTCAAATACTAAATTTAAACAAACAAATAAAGTTTGTATCTTTAATGGGGGTAGATTTAGGTGGTAATGCAACTGATGAAAAAATACCTGTAGAATTATTTAAAAAAGATATAGATGACTTTTTATATAGAGGAATACAAACAGATGGTTCAAGTGTAGAACTTCATGAAATTGCAACATTAAATAATGCTAAAGTTGATTTACTTCCTGACTTAGATGTAAATTGGTATATCGATTATAATACTGAGCTAACTGATTATGAAACTAACTTACCTGTTGGTACACTTAAAATACCTTCTTTCTTAATACACAATAATAAAAAGGTATGTTCAAGAGGAATACTACAAAGAGCAACAAATAATTTAGAAAATACTTTAATGGATTTATTAAAAAAATACCCTAATCTTTTAAATCATGTAGATATAGATAGTGTGGATGATATAGAAAAGATAAATATAACATCAGCAACCGAGCTAGAATTCTGGGTAAGCACACCAGAAGATAAAGCAGATTTAGATAAATTATATGTATCTCAAAGTTTAAAAGAGCAATACTGGAAAAAAACTCAAGGTACTATAAGAAGTGCATTAGAAAGAACTCTTATAATACTTCAAGAGTTAGGCGTAGAACCTGAAATGGGTCATAAAGAAGTTGGTGGTATAGCAAGTTCAATAAGTATAGACGGTAAAACTAATCATGCAATGGAACAATTAGAAATAGACTGGAAATATTCAAGTGCAATTCAAACTGCAGACAATGAGATAGTAATAAGAGATATAGTTGAAGAGGTATTTAAAAGCTTTGGTCTTAATGTGACTTTTAAAGCTAAGCCACTTAATAGAGTAGCTGGAAGTGGAGAACACACTCATATAGGAATAAGTGCAAAATTAAAAGATGGAAAAGTTAAAAATTTATTCTCACCAAAAGATATGAACAGTGATTTTATGAGTGAAATAGGGTATGGAGCATTAATGGGAATACTTAAAAACTATGAAGTATTAAACCCATTTGTAACAGATTCAAATGATGCACTAAATAGATTAGTACCAGGATTTGAAGCACCGGTATGTATAGTTACTTCACTTGGTAAAAATTATGAAGTCCCATCAAGAAATAGATCAGTATTAATAGGACTTATAAGAGATATAGATAATCCACTAGCTACTAGATTTGAGTTAAGAGCTCCAAATCCATTATCAAATACGTATTTAGTTTTAGCAAGTATTTATCAAGCAGTAGTAGATGGTATAAAAGCAGTAGCAGTTAGTAATTTAGATTCAAAAGAATTAGAAAAAGAAATATCTAAAGATGCAGGTGAAACTAGTTTTTATTTAGAGAAAGATAGAAAATATAGAGATGAAGAAAATGTATTTGAATGCTACACTCAAGATGAAAGAGAAAAATTATTTGGAAAATCACCAGCTACAGTTTATGAAAATATGTTAAATTTAGATAAATATATTGAAAAAGTTGAAGTATTAAAAGATAATGATGTATTTACTGATGATATTATAAATTCATTTAAAGTAGGGGCTATAGACAGATGGATGAAAGAATTGAGAAATAGGATTATACAAGACAATATGGATATAATAAGAGGATGCAAAAAAATGCATACAATAGATGATATGGATGCTTTAGATGAAGTTGTATATAATGATATAAATAATATAAAACTTGAATTAATGAAAGATAATTTAGTAAGAAAGTCTTTATTTACTCAAATAATAGAAGCATTAGATAATAATGAATTAGAACTAGCATCAGAGCTTCAATTAATAATGAAAGATAAAATGGAATTACTTCAAAGTAAGTATATTCAATATAAGAAAAATATTTTTTAGAAATATATAAGAAAAATTAATTACTATTAAAAATAATTAAATGTTCGGAGATGGTGATATGAGTTTTTCTATGGCTAAAAGCGCCAAAGCAAATAAATTAGTTGAGTTTGACTGTGTTAGATGCGGTAAACATGCAGAAATTCAAGAGGGACAAAAATTAAGAGTTGTAACACCAAAAGATAGCAAGCCTTGTATATTATGTCCTTATTGTGGTGAACGTAATGAAATAGAAAATGATGAAAATGTTTCAGATGTATTTTCTTTAATATAATTAATATATAAAGAAAGTAAAAGTAAAAAAGATTCTATCTGTTTTTAGATAGAGTCTTTTTTACATATAATGAAATTATGTAGGATAAAATATTGTGTATAACATATGAAAAGAAGTGTTTAGCCGACACGTAGCTTAAGCAAAGTAAATTATATATATTGTAGAAAATATAATTATATATGAATATAAATAACAATATTAATAAAGAAAGAACTGGAGGATAAAATGAAAATAGCAATATTTTTAGGTGCAGGAGCTTCAGCAGCAGAACACTGCCCTATTCAAAGTCAACTATTTGTTGAATATTTTAAATCTTTAACACAAAAAGATTATAAAAGTGAAATGAACATAGAACTACATAAGTTTTTTAAAGATATGTTTAATATAGATATAATAAATGATGGTATAGATAAAATATCATTTCCAACATTTGAAGAAGTATTAGGTCTTATAGACTTAGCAGAGCAAAGAAGAGAATCATTTAAAAACTTTGGACTTGAAAATTTGCATAAAAAAAGTGATAGTATACGTATTTTAAGACAGTATCTTATATTACTTATGGCTAAGTCATTACATAATTGTGAGAAAACTAATAACTACTACCACAAATTATTGATAGATAATTTATTAAAAGAA
The DNA here is from genome assembly GCF_958366745.1 of uncultured Romboutsia sp. Classification (NCBI taxonomy): domain Bacteria; kingdom Bacillati; phylum Bacillota; class Clostridia; order Peptostreptococcales; family Peptostreptococcaceae; genus Romboutsia; species uncultured Romboutsia sp. The sequence goes on along the minus strand of NZ_CATXCO010000100.1, from coordinate 1,125 downwards.
GATCTATTAAAAGATACTACATTTATAAGTGCAAACTATGATATACATATAGATAATACAATAGCAGGATTATATAAAAAAGATAATCCTATAATGCTTGATTATGGAGTTGATTTTACAAATTTTGATTTTAGACACAGTTGGAAAAAGCCACAGTCTCCAATTGTTAAACTTTATAAAATACATGGTTCGCTAAATTGGCTATACTGTCCAGTATGTAACAGTCTAACAATAACACCTTATGAAGGTGGAATAATGAGGCTTTTAGATAATATAGACGAAGCTAAATGTTTAGCCTGTGATGAAATTACAATACCTATTATAATACCTCCTACTTATTTTAAAAATATGACTAATGTATTTGTATCAACAGTTTGGAGAGAAGTAGAAAAAACTTTAAGAGAAAGTGACTTACTTATTTTTTGTGGATACTCTTTTTCTGATGCAGATATACATATAAAGTATATGATAAAACGAGTTCAAACTAGTAGAAAAAAAGCTCCTTTAAAATTTATGGTATTTAATAGTTATGAAGGGAAAAGAGAAGATTCAAAAAGAAAGGAGGAAGAGAGATATAAAAGGTTCTTAGGAGAGGGGGTTATATTTACTGATAATTCTTTTGAAGAGTTTGCAAGTGATCCTGTAAGATTTATAAAGACGATAAAGATATAAAATAAATGTAGCTAAATTGTTATATAAAGTACTTTTGCCAATATTTTTTGTACTTTTGAACATAATTTAGAAGGAAAATAAGCATTGTTATCAAATTATAAATATAGAGAAAAATTAGGGATAAGCTAGGGGGACAAAATATGGTTACATTTGATATAAATGGTGCTATAGTAGAATTTGATGAAAAAACGGATAACTACAATAGTATAAGGAAATCATTTAAAAATCAAGCAGAATATGCACGTGATAATTTTAAAAATTATTGTCTAAATAATATATTAACGTTAAAAGACTTATCGGAAAAGTCGCTAGAAATCGGAATGTATAATATAGAAAGTACTATAAAAAAAGGTGTTGAAACATTAGTAGGTTATAACCTTATAACTATAGATATTAATACATTTAAAGAATGTTATTGTGAAAAATACCTAAATTATCAAAGAATGTTTAATA
>NZ_CATXCO010000099.1:0-8255 GCF_958366745.1 uncultured Romboutsia sp. | reverse complement strand
CAATATGAGTATAGATGAAAAGATTGAAGAGATTAGGCATAATGAAAATTATGTAAGGTTTGAGAATATAGATAAAGACTTTGTAAATGCAATTATATCGGTGGAAGATCATAGGTTTTATGAACACAATGGATTAGACTTTATATCGATAGCAAGAGCAACTATAAAAAATATACAAGCAGGAAAAATAGTTCAAGGTGGAAGTACAATAACACAACAATTAGCTAAAAATCTTTATCTGAATGGAGATAGAGAATTTTCAAGAAAAGTATCTGAAGTATTTTTAGTTAATGACCTTGAGAAAAAATACTCTAAGAATGAAATATTTGAAATATATGTAAATATAATAAATTATGGTAATGGATATACAGGTATAAAAGAAGCTAGTGAAGGCTACTTTGGAGAAGAATCAGGTGATTTAAATTTACAACAAGCAACTATGTTAGCAGGACTACCTCAATCTCCGAAGAGATATAATCCAACGAAATATTATGATAAAGCTGTGGCTAGACAAAAAGATGTAATTGCAGCTATGCAAAAGTATGGAGATATTGATTATAAAGAAGATTATTATATTTTAGCTGAGAGAGACTTTAATTTAGCATAGTAAAAAAATCTATATAATTAAAATGTACCCTATAGAGTAGATATTCTTACTAATTGTCTACTCTATAGGGTACATTTTAATTTAAGATAGCTATTTATACTTTATTATATATGAAGTTCTAGAAATATGATATATAACATAGGAATATTAATTTACAGAAAACTGTTTTATTTTAACATATAGAAATATAATATAAAAAATAGTATTATTATATGGAGTATTAAATTAAAAGGAGTTGTTATAATTGGCCAACATAAAAGATGTAGCAAAGGAAGCTGGCGTTTCAGTAACTACTGTATCAAGAGTCATGAACAATAGAGGATATATATCTGAAAAAACAAGAAAAAAAGTTTATGATGCTATTGATAAGATTAATTATCATCCTAATGAACTAGCAAAAAACCTTCAACAACAAAAAACTAACTTAATAGGATTAATATTGCCGGATATAAGTGTAAATTTTTATGCAGAAGAGGCCAAATATATTGAAGAAGAATTATATAACCGTGGTTATAAGCTTATGTTGTGCAATGCTTACAATAGTAGCAAAAGGGAAAATGAGTACATAAATATGTTACAAAGAAATAAAGTAGATGGAATCATAATAGGTAGTCATACTCTTGAAATTGAAGATTACTTAAAAATTAACTTACCTATAATTGCATTAGATAGATATCTTGGAGAAAATATTCCTGTTATATGTGCAGATCACGTTCAAGGTGGACGTTTAGCAGCTAAGCATTTAATAGATTGTGGTTGTAAGAATGTAGTACAGTTTGCTGGTTACAATAAGGTTAAGCTCCCTGCAAATAAAAGACATTTAGAATTCACAAAAACTATGATTGAAAATAATATAAATTTTAAAACAATAGAAATGGGTTTAAATTCCTTTACTGATGAAGAGAACTTAGATTATATTGATTATATGTTTGAAAACTATAAAAATATTGATGGAGTTTTTGCTACAGATAATATTGCAACATTAGTTGTAAAAGAAGCAATGAAAAGAGGTAAAAAAATTCCAGATGATTTAAAAGTAGTTGGCTATGATGGAACAAAAAATTCGGAACTATTCAATCCAATTTTAACTACTATAAAACAGCCAATAAAAGAAATTTGTATAGATGCTGTAGATAAATTGATAAAACTTATAGATGGAGAATGGATTGAAGAAAAAGAGATAAATCATACTATTACATTAATAAAAGGTGAAACTACTTAAATTAAGACTGTAAATATAAAATATATTTACAGTCTTTTAATTAATATGGGTTTAGAATTTATTGGAAGTTTTGGACAATTTATCAACTAAAGCCATAACAATACATACAAAAATGTGAAAATGATATTTTAAGAAACATATAGACGGAAGCGATAGCAAGTAACATACCGTTGGTAATATGAAGAGATTTGACGATACATTTATCAGATAAAATGAAATTTTTATACATCAAATTAGAAGTAATATAGTTAGTAGCAAATAAATATGTCAAACGTTGAGCATATACATTATTGTAAAAAGTGATAAACCTTCAATATGTAAATTTAGATAATAAGTACTAATATTTAGAAAAAAATATATACAATTATAATTTAGAAATAGATAATAAAAAATGAAAAAAAATATGTTAAACGATTGACATATATTTTGAGATTGATTAATATATATAATACAAAGGAAAACATTTCCTTAAAAATTTTAGAGGGGGATAAGAATGTTAAAAAGAAAAAAAATAACAAGTTTAATATTATGTGCTGCATTATCAGCAGGATTATTAACAGGATGTGGTAGCACGAAAGGAGGAGATAGTAATTCTGATGTAACAGAACTTACTGTATGGAGTCCTCAAGGAAATCAAGATGAAAATAATTATTATAATAAAAGAATAGAAGAATTTAATAAAGAGTATGAAGGCAAATATAAAGCAACTATAGAGTTAATACCAAGAGCAAATGGTTATGAATATGAAAATAAAATAAATGCTGCTGCAACATCAGGTGATTTACCAGACGTACTTAGTGTAGATGGACCTACTGTAACTAACTATGCTGAATCTGGCATCCTTGTACCAATTGAACAATATGTAAGCGATGAAGAAAAGTCAGATTTTGTTCCATCTATTATTAATCAAGGTACATACAATGATGAATTATATACTTTAGGAACTTCTGAATCATCAGTTTTACTTTTTTATAATGAGAAAATGTTAAATGAAGCTGGGATAACTCCGCCAACTACTTTAGAGGAAGCATGGACATGGGAAGATGTTTATGAAGCAGCTAAAAAATTAAATAAAGATGGTGTATATGGCATTGACTTAAACTGGGACTTAGGAGAAGGTCAGATATATGGTCTAGCTCCAATAGTTTGGTCATCAGGTGCTGAACTATTATCTAAAGATGGAAAAGTAGCGAATGGTTATATCAACTCTCCTGAAGCAGTGGAAGCATTAACTTATTATCAAAAATTTGCAACAGAAGGTTTAATGAATCTACAACCACTTCCAAATGAATTTGAAGAAGGAAAAGCAGCAATGTATTTAATGGGTTCTTGGGAATTTACTAAATTAAATAATGATTATCCAGATTTTGAGTATGGTGTAACTTATTATCCTGCTAGCGCAAAAACTAAAAAAGTAGTATCTCCATCAGGTGACTGGTGTTGGGGAGTAACATCAGGATCTGAAAATCAAGAGGGGGCTGCTGAATTAGTAAAATTTCTAACAAATAAAGATTCTGTAAAAGAGCACTGTGATATGATAGATAAGCCAGCATCAAGAATTTCAGTTCTTGAATCTAATGAAAGTTATAATGAGTATCCTAGAAATATATTAAAAGATCAAGTTACTAAAACTGCTCATACAAGACCATTAACAACTTCATACCCAGTATTATCAAAAGAATTTAGTTCGGCAATGCAAGATATACGTACTGGTGCAGATGTTAAATCAGCATTAGATAAAGTTGTACAGAGATTTGAGGAAGATATAAAACGTAATAATTAATTTAAATAACTATAAGTTTATAAAGTTGACTAACTAAAGTTTATAAGGTCTTATCTTTAATTATACAACTTTATAAACTTTTTTAAATACCGTTCAAGAAGGGTGGAATAGTTGTGCAAAGTTCTATGAAAAATAATAATATAACTCTTAATGAGAAAAAAAGTATGTCTATGAAGTCTAAAAAAGCTATTATGGGTTCTATATTTATAGCTCCAGCTCTGATATTTATTTTTATATTTTTATTATTACCGGCAATATTGGCGTTTATATATAGTTTCCAAAATTATAATATGTTAAAGCCACATGCAAAAGTTTTTGTAGCATTACAAAACTATATGGAAATATTAAAAGATCCAGCATTTTATAAGGTTTTAAAAAATACAGTTTACTTTGCAGCAATAGTTGTACCAGCACAGAGTGCTGTTGCCTTATTATTAGCATTAATAGTAAATGCTAAAATTAAAACTTCTAAAGTCGCAAGAATATGTTTCTTTAGTCCAGTTATAACATCGATGGTTGTTGTATCTATATTATGGACTTTCTTATATAACAAAGACAATGGAATGATTAACTCATTTTTAAGTCAGCTTGGTATACCAGCGCAACCATTTTTATTAAGTGAAAAACAAGCTATGAATTCAATTATTATAATGTCTATATGGCAAGCAGCAGGATATCAAATGATGATTTTTCTTGCAGGTCTTCAAGATGTTTCACCAGAATTATATGAAGCAGCACAAATAGATGGTGCTAACTGGTGGCAAAAATTTACAAATGTAACATTACCAGGAATACAACATGTATCTAACTTTGTTATATTAATGACTACAATACAAGCTTTTAAATTATTTACACAACCGTATATAATGACTGGTGGTGGCCCTAATGAATCTACAAAAACACTAGCATATATGATTTATGAACAAGGTTTCCAGTATCGAAATGTAGGATACTCTTGTGCGATAGCGGTATTATTCTTCCTTATTATAACTGTAGTTTCAGGTATTTTAAAGAAACTTATAATGAAAGAAGAAGATTAAGGGGAGGATTTAAATGAATATACAAACTAAAAAGAAAGTAAATAAAGCATTTTTATATGCAGTACAAATATTCGTAGCTGTAGTATTTGTAATACCTTTAGTATGGATGATAGTATCATCTCTAAAGCCAGAAGTTGATATATTTAAAGATATGAATTCTTTAGCTACACTTATGCTTAATAACCCAACATTAGAAAACTATAAAGAAATGTTTGCAAGATCAGAAATAGTAAATAGTATGTTAAATAGTACTTTTTATATTGCGATGATATTAATAATTGGGATACCAGTAAATGCTTTAGCTGGATATTCTTTAGCAAAATTAAATTTTCCAGGCAAAAAAATAGTATTAGGATTAATAATAGCTCTATATATAGTACCATTTGAAACTGTATTACTTCCATTATATCTAGTAAGCAACGGCTTAGGAATAACAAACTCATACTTAGCATTAATACTACCTTTTGTAGGTAACTGTTTTAATATATTTTTATTTAGACAATTCTTTATGTCTATGCCAAAAGATTTAGAAGAAGCAGCAAGTATAGATGGATGTGGACCACTAAAAACTTTTGTAAGAATAGTTATACCAAATTCAAAACCTGTTTTAGCAACAGCTACAGTATTAACTGTTACAACTCATTGGAGTGACTTTATGTGGCCATTAATATCAGTTACATCAAAGGAATATAAAACAGTTCAATTAGCGATACAAGGATTTTTTACTGACCCACCAGTAAGATATGGTCCAATAATGGCAGCTTTAGTATTTACAACAATACCTATAATAATATTATTCTTATTATTACAAAAGTACTATGTAGAAGGTATAACATCAAGTGGAATTAAAGGATAGAAAAGATTTTTCAAGGGGGATATTATGTTACACAATCAATGTTTAGTAAAAAGTCAAACTTATATAGAATCTATAAAAGACGAAGTAAAATATAAGCCATATAGACAAGGATATCATTTTATGGCGCCTGTAGGTTGGATAAATGACCCAAATGGTTTATCATATTATAATGGAGAGTATCATTTATTTTATCAACACAATCCATATAGTGGGGAATGGTCATCTATGCATTGGGGGCATGCAGTTAGTAAAGATTTAGTTAACTGGAGACATATGCCCATAGCCTTAGCTCCAAGTGAGTCATATGATAATGATGAAAAAGGTGGATGTTTTTCAGGAAGTGCTGTAGATGATAATGGAGTATTAACTTTAATGTATACAGGTACAGTTAATAAAGATGAGAAAAGCATACAAACGCAGTGTATAGCCAGAAGTAATGATGGAATTAATTTTAAAAAATATGAAAATAATCCGGTTATAGAAACATTTCCAGAAGAGGGATCTGCGGATTTTAGGGATCCTAAAGTATGGAGGGAGAATAACTCTTGGTATGTTGTAATTGGATCAGGAAAAGATGGAAATGGAAAGGTACTTTTATATAAATCAGATAATTTACTAGAATGGAATTATGTAGGTGTTATGGCAGAATCTAATGGTAAATTCGGATATATGTGGGAATGTCCTGATTTTTTTAAGCTAGGAGATAAATATGTTTTAATGTTTTCACCGATGGGACTAGAAAATAGAAAAGTTGTATATCAAGTTGGGGAAATGGATTTTGAAAGTGGAAAATTTACATATGAAAATGAAGGAGAAATAGATTTAGGTTTTGACTATTATGCACCTCAATCTTTACTTGATGACAAGGGAAGAAGAATAATAATAGGTTGGCAAAATAGTTGGCCTTGGATGTCTTGGTTTAATGGATATGGTCCTACAATAGAAGATAAGTGGAATGGATGCATGTCTATACCTAGAGAAATAAGGTTAACAAGTGATAATAAGCTTCAATTTATACCAGTTGAAGAGTTAGAAGTACTAAGAGATAGCTGTATAACATATGAAAATATAACATATGGATTAGAAAATCTATGTCTAGAAGTAGGAAATGGAATTCATTATGAATTAAATGTAGATATAGATCTATATAAAACTACTGCTAAAGAATTTGGATTTGAACTTAGAAAATCAGATAAAAAAGCAACTAAAATAATGTTTAATATAACTGATAAGAAAATTACATTTGATAGAAATAATTCAGATGATTATTCTAAAGGTATAAAAACTTGTGATTTAGAATTAGATAGTAATATTTTATCTATAAAAATATTAAGTGATACCTCATCACTTGAAATATATACAAATAATTATAAAACTGTATTAACTTCAAATATATATCCAAGTGAAAATGAAAATAAAATTGAAATGATAGCAACAGATGGCGAAGTTTATATATCAACATTTAAGGGATACTCCTTAAATACTGTAAATCAGGAGGAAAAAATATGTACGATGTAGTAGCATTAGGTGAACTACTAATAGACTTTACACCATATGGAAAAAGTAATCAAAACAATGATGTACTTGAAGTAAATCCAGGTGGGGCACCATGTAATGTTTTATCTATGTTAAGTAATCTAGGATATAAAACTGGATTCATTGGAAAAGTTGGAAATGATGGATTTGGAAAACTATTAAAAGAAACATTAGACAAAGAAAATATATCAACAGATGGATTAGTATTATCAGATGAATATAATACTACAGCAGCATTTGTTCATTTAGACGAAAATGGAGAACGAAGTTTCTCTTTTTATAGGAATATTGGAGCAGACGAAATGCTAACAGAAGATGAAATTAATGAAGAGATGATTAAAAATAGTAAGATTTTTCATTTTGGGACTTTATCAATGACTAATGAACCTGTAAAATCAGCAACAAAAAAGGCTATAGATATTGCAAAAGAAAATAATGTATTAATATCATTTGATCCAAATTATAGGCCAGCTTTATGGAAAAATGATAATCTAGTAAAAGAGGCTATAGAATATGGATTAAATAAGTGTGATATATTAAAGATATCTGATAATGAACTAGAGTTTATTACAGGTATGAATGATATGAATGAAGCGATAATAGAAATAAAAAATAAATACGATATAAAATTAATACTTGTGACCCTTGGAGAAAATGGAAGCATGTATTGGTATAAAAATTGTATAGGATATAGAAGTGGATTTAAAAGTGAAGTTATAGATACTACAGGTGCTGGAGATACATTCCATGGAGCATTATTAAGTAAAATTATGGAAATTGATATAGACAATATAGATGTAGAATATTTAGATTATGCTCTTGATTTTGCTAATGCAGCAGCTTCTATAGTTGTAAAAAGAAAAGGTGCATTAAAATCTATGCCGACAAAGGAAGAAATAAATACTATTTTAGAAGATCGATTAAGTTAAATATTAAGTAAGGGTAGATATTATTTTTACTGACTTACTTGAGAATTATTTTGAAAATTAATATTGTAAAATCGAATTTTTTATAAAAAGAAAGTCTAATGACTATTAAACTATAATAGCGTAGACTTTCTTTTTATATTCTATGCTAGTTTTTATGATTAAGTAGTGAATATATTTATAGATAATATATACAAATTAAGAAATAAATTTTATAAGTTAAAAAATACAATTATAGTAGTCGAACTTAAAAAAGTTCGTAAATAGATTCTTCAAGGCTCTTGT
>NZ_CATXCO010000098.1:0-8275 GCF_958366745.1 uncultured Romboutsia sp. | reverse complement strand
ATCCGTAGCGGTAGCAAGGATATATCGTTGGCGAAATGAGCGAAGCGAATTTTTTGTTAGTAGAAAAATACTTTTAAGGTACTATTATCAAATAAATTCTAGTAACAATTTTAGAAAAAGAACAATAATATATACTATCTTATTAAATTTCAAGGGGGATTTTCTCATGTTTAGGAAATTTATTACAGTAGCAAGCTCCTTAGCATTAAGTGCAATGTGTCTTACTGGATGTAACCAAACAACTACAGATAAGGAAGCTAAAAAAACTTTAGATAAGGTAACTATAGCAGAAGTTACTCATTCAGTTTTTTATGCACCACAGTATGCTGCTGTTACTAAAGGATTCTTTGAAGAAGAAGGTATTGAAGTTGATATAATAAACACTTCAGGTGCAGATAAAACTATGGCTGCATTAATTTCAGGTGAAGCTCAAGTAGGACTTATGGGACCAGAGGCTTCTATATATGTATACAATCAAGGTAATGAAAACTATGCAGTAAACTTTGCACAACTTACTAAAACAGACGGAAGTTTTATAGTTGCTAGAGAAGAAATGCCAAACTTTACTCTTGAAGATTTAAAAGGTAAAGATATATTAGGTGGAAGAAAAGGTGGAGTACCTTTAATGACATTAGAATATGTATTAAAGAAAAATGGTTTAACTATAGGTACAAATAAAGAAGCAGGAGAAGTTAATGTAAGAACAGATGTACAATTTGGAGTAATGGCTGGAGCATTTGCAGGTGGAGAAGGAGACTTTACTACAGCATTTGAACCTACAGGAACTCAAATGGAAGAAGAAAAAACAGGATATATAGTTGCGTCAGTAGGAGAATTATCAAGAGAAGTAGCAGGAGATGTTCCTTATACTGCATATTCTACAACTAAAGAATTTATGGCTGACAATGAAGATTTAATACAAAGATTTACTAATGCATTATACAAAGGTCAACAATGGTGTAAAACAGCTTCAAGTGAAGAAATCGCACAAGCTATGCAACCTTTCTTTAATGACTTATCACTAAATGATTTAATAAGTGTTGTTGATAGATATAAAGAAGTAGATGCTTGGTGTGATAATCCTTTATTTACAGAAGAAAGTTTAAATGCTTTAGTTGAAATAATGGAAGAAGCTGGTGAATTAGATAAAGCACCTGTTTATAATGATATAGTAAATACTGAATTTGCAAATAAAGCTATGGAAAATGTTAAGTAAACTAAAATTTATATAAATATTTATGAAAAAGGATTTATCATATTTGATACAATCCTTTTTCTATTATTATAGATTTTGATACATAATATCATTATCAATTAATATAGATAAATGATAATGATATTACTAAATTTAAAAATAATTTTATATTATTTAATTATCAATTGAAAATTATATTGCATAAATTGGAGGCATAAAAATGGAATCAAGATATGATGAATCAAACAAAATAACAATATTATCAATTATATGGAATATAGTTTTAACTGTTATAAAAATCAGTGCAGGGGTACTTGGAAATTCAAACGCTATAATAGCAGATGGTCTACATTCAGCATCTGATATTTTAACGTCAATAGGAGTATTAATTGGAAATAAGATATCAAAGAGTCCAAATGATAAAGAACATAATTATGGTCATGAAAAGGCAGAAACTTTAGTAGCACTTTTATTATCAATAGTATTAATATTTGTTGCTTTAAAAATAGGATATGGAGGTATTATATCATTACTTAATGTAGATAAAATTAAAGTTCCAACAATACTTCCATTAATAGTTTCTGTTATATCAATACTTATAAAAGAATATCAGTATAGGATAACTATTAAAGTGGCAAATAAGATAAATTCTCCGGCATTAAAAGCAGATGCTTGGCATCATAGATCTGATGCTTTATCATCTATTGCAGCATTTATAGGGATAGGTGGAGCAATAATTGGATTTAAGATTTTAGATCCTTTAGCATCTATTGTTGTTGCATTATTTGTTTCTAAGGTAGGAGCTGATATACTATTAAAATCTGCAAATGAGCTTATGGACTTATCTATTGGTAAGGAATATGAGGATAAGATAATATCTATAGCAAAAAATACACAAGGTGTTGAAGATATATTAGACTTAAGAACTAGAAAATATGGTTCCATGGCTTATGTTGACTTAGTAATATGTGTAGATAAAAATTTGACAGTATATAAGGGACATGATATAGCTAGTAACTTAGAAGATATAATACTTAAAAATATGGACTTTATAAAAGGTATAACAGTACATGTAGAACCATATTTAAATGAAAATAAAAACTCTGAAAATTAAAATATATAAAGATACAAGAATCTAACTCTCTAGGTTTTTGTATCTTTATACAATATTAACCTATTGTATTAGTTCAAAATATTTTTCAAATAAAGCTAATTAATTTTAACAAAAAAACAATATCCCGTAAATCTAGTACTAGTAAAATTTAAACAAATGATAGACTTTTTATTTTAGTTATAGAATCACAATTTCCTATCAATTTATTTATTAACTTGTTGTGCTAGTAGTTATTTTACCAAAGATATTGAATTTACTATATAAATTTTTTTTATTATTAGAACACAACTTGTTAGATTATAGTACTTTCAATAATATTTAACTAGCACAACGAGTTAATTATAATAAAATGATTAATATATTGGAAAATATGGTATAATTAGATTAAATTTACTAGTAAAGGGTGATTTTTTATGAAATTAAATAGATTAAATAAAATTTTATCAAAAATGCAAGAAAATAACATACCTCAAATGTTAGTTACAGACCCAAAGGCTATATTTTATCTAACAGATAAAATGATACATCCAGGAGAAAGACTAATAGCTTTATACCTTAACACAAATGGGAATCATAAATTATTTATAAATGAGTTATTCCCAGTATATGAAGATTTAGGTGTAGAAAAAGTTTGGTTTGATGATACTAAGGATGGAGTTTTGATAATATCTGAATACATAGAAAAAGGAAAAACTATAGGAATAGATAAAAATTGGCCAGCTAGATTCTTATTACATCTTATGGAATTAAATACTGAAAATAAATATGTAAATGCATCATTTATAATAGATACATTAAGAATGTGCAAGGATGAAGAAGAAAAAGATCTTATGAGAAATGCATCTAATATAAATGACATGGCAATGGATAAGCTTCAAAATCTGCTAACACAAGATTTAACAGAAAAGGAAATGGCACAAAGATTAGCAAGTATATACGAAGAATTAGGAGCTGATGGATTTTCATTCCCTCCAATTATAGCATATGGAGCAAATGGAGCAGATCCTCATGCTCATTGTGGTTCAGCTAAATTAAAAGAAGGCGACTGTGTAATACTTGATATAGGGTGTATTAAAGATAACTATTGTTCAGATATGACAAGAACAGTATTTTATAAAAGCGCGTCTGAAAAAGCAAAAGAAGTATTTAATATAGTACTTGAAGCTAATAAAAGAGCTATAGCTATGGTAAAGCCAGGTGTTAGATTCTGTGATATAGATAATGCAGCTAGAGAATATATAACTGAAAAAGGATATGGAAAATATTTCACTCATAGAACAGGACATTCTATAGGTATAGAGACTCATGATATGGGAGATGTATCATCTATAAATACGGATATATTAAAGCCAGGTATGATATTCTCAGTAGAGCCAGGAATATATTTACCAGGTGAATTTGGAGTTAGAATAGAGGATTTAGTTTTAGTTACAGAAGATGGGCATGAATTATTAAACAAATACAATAAAGAATTAAATATAATAAAATAATTAATATAAAACCCTAAGTATGATAAATTAAGTAAAATTTATTATACTTAGGGTTTATTTTAATACTTAGAAATTTTAGCAGGATTATTTGCTTGTTATACAGTTTTTATAATTACAATTTCTAAAGTGATACTCTTTTAGAAATTTACTTATTTTTTAGTATAAAGAACTTTAGAGTCTTAAAAATGATATTTTTAAATATTTTATAGAGACACAGCTAAAACTAAATTAATTCTTAAAGATTAGATTTTATATAATTCATTAATATATCTTAGAAATTTAGGTATATATAATATTTAGTTAATATTTACAAAAAAATATAAAATATCATATTTATATATATTTTTTTACTCTAAAATTATCACTAATTATATAAATTTTAATACTATAAATTAAGAATTGTAAATTATTAATGCAATTTTTAAGCAATACATTAATATAATTAATAATTTTGGAGGTATTAAATTGAGTAAAATAAAAAATAAAAAACAAGAAAATAATAGCTTAGAGTATCTTAATGAATTAGTTCAAAAACTTTCAAATAAAGAAATTGAAATATCTCAAAATCATGAACAAATAGCAGCTTTAGAAAAGCAAGCTATTGCTGTACATGAAAAAGGGGAAGTATTACGTAAAGAGGCTAAAGAATTAGTATCTCAAGTACAATCATGGCTAAAAGAATATGGAGAAGGATATAATTTAAACTATAAAGGGGAGAAGTGTGTAGAAATAGAAAAACAAGTTAAAGATATACAAAGATCTATAGAAAGGGCAGAAGAATGTTCATTAGATGCAAGTGACAAAGCTCTTAAAAAAGTAGAAAAGGCAAAAAGGTTAACTAATGAATATAATGGACTAAAAGGAGAATATATGAAGTATATACATGAAAAGGATGTAGAACCAGAGCCTGAGAATGTTGAAGATAAAGAAGATGTAGTTGAAGAAGAGGAAAAAGAAGAAAAAGAAGAAGAGTAATTAAATAATTATAAGTTAAAGCTAGTTTATTAAACTAGCTTTAACTTTTTATAAAGTTGCAAAAACATTTAAGAACACAATTAATTAATGCTTTAATGAAATAGTAATTAAATTTTAGGCTATAATGTCATATAATCTTGGTGTATAATATATAAAATCTTAAATATTATGAAAAGGAAAACTTTAATATGATAATTGATATAACACAAACAACTAAAATAGGAAGAGTTTATAGAGCGGGATCAGAACCATTAAAAGTAGAAAAGGTAACTAGATACTCAAAAAGTGGAAGTGAATACACTACAACATCATTTTCTTGTGATGTTCATAATATGGGGACACATATAGATGTAATGAATCCAGATGTGGTAATAGAAAATGAAAGACTAATAGGTGAGGGGATAAAGTTTGATGTTTCACATATACCAAACAAAGTAATAAAATTAAAAGACTTAGATCTTTCTCTTATAAAAGAAGGGGTATATGTATTTTTTCAAACAAACTGGGATCAATACTTTGAAGATGAAGAAAAATACAACAATCATCCAGAAATATCCATAGAGGTTATAAAATACCTAGTAGATAAAAACGTTAATATGATAGGAATAGATACTTTAGGTCTAGGAGTTAGCAAAAATCATGGAATTATAGATAAATACCTTGGTGATCATAAAATGTATGCCATAGAAAACTTATGTAACTTAAAGAATATTCCAAATAAAAACTTTAAGGTATATTGCTTACCTATGAAAATAGAAGGATTAGATGGGTATCCAGCTAGGATACTAGTAGAGTTTTAATTATGATAAAAGAACGAAGACGTATAATTATAGACTTTGAAGTACTATCAAAAGCAAATTTCTGGATATGTTGTATGAAAGACTATAAAACTCAAAAAGAACATACCATAATTAATGATAGAGAAGAATTACTAAGAGTTTTTAATAAAAATAAAGATTCAGTATGGGTGGGTTATAATATAAGAGGCTATGATCAATGGATATTAAAAGCAATAGTTGCAGGGGTTGATCCATGTAAAGTATCTGATATGCTTATAGAACATAAGGTATCAGGTTGGAAGATAGATAGAAAACTACATAAGATACCACTATATATATTTGAAATAAGTGATACATATAGAAGTTTAAAAGAATTAGAATTATTTATGGGGGAAGATATAAGAGAAAGTACTGTAGACTTTAACTTAAATAGATATCCAAATAACAAAGAAATAGATGAGCTTGTATCATATTGTATGCATGATGTTAAAATGACATTTAAAGTGTTTGAGCAAGTATATTATAGATATGAAGCGCAAATAGGACTTATTGAATATTTTAATTTAGATAGTTCTATGATAAATAAAACAGAAGCTCAACTAAGCTCATACATATTACAAGCGAAAAAGCCAAACTATGAAAGAAATGATACAAAAGATTTTAGAATAATAGACACTTTAAATCTTAATAAGTATAAATATATAAAAAATTGGTATGAAGATTATAACAATAGAGACTTTAAAAAATATTTAAGAGTAAATGTATATGGAATAGAAACTGACTTTGGTTGGGGAGGATTACATTCAGCTAGGAAAAAATATGAAGCACATGACTTTATAGTAAATTCAGATGTTAGTTCTTTCTATTCATCTATAATGATAGAATATGGACTATTAAGTAGAAATGTAAAAAAGCCAGAGAAATACAAAGAAATTAGAGATACTCGAATTAAGTTTAAAAAAGAAAATAATCCAATAGAAAAATCTCTAAAAATAGTATTAAATAGTGCATATGGAGCATGCCTAGATGTAAATAATGAGCTATATGACCCACAACAAGGTACAGCAATCTGTGTAAATGGACAATTATTGTTACTAGATTTAATAGAAAAAGTAGAGCTTGAGTTTGGAGATAAGGCTATATTTATACAAGGTAATACTGATGGTGTTATGTTTAAGTTTAATTCTAAAGAAGATGTAGATAGATATTTAGAGATTTGTAGTAATTGGTGTAAAAGAACGGGTATGGAGTTAGAGCACGATTTTATTAAGAAAATAATTCAAAAAGATGTAAACAACTATATTTATATAAAAGAAGATGGTCAAATAAAAAGTAAGGGAGCTTATGTTAAAAAACTAAGCATAATAGATAACGATTTACCTATAGTTAATAAAGCTATTAAAGAAAAATTAATAAATAATATAGATATAGAGACAACAATAAACAATGCTACAGATCTTATAGATTTTCAAAAGTGTGTAAAAGTAACCGGTAAATATAGCCACGTTGTATATGGTAAAGATAATATAGACTTAAAAGTACTTAGAGTATTTGCAAGTAAATCTATACTTGATAGTGCTATTATGAAAGTAAAACCAGATGGAAAGTTAGAAAAGATTAGTTATACACCAGATAGAGCTTTTATTGATAATGGAAATATTATAGGTAAAAAAGTACCTGATTATTTAGATAGAAATTGGTATATAAATTTAGCTAAAGAAAGACTTGATAGTTTTATACCTGAAGATACTTTTACATTATTTGATTATTTAGATATTTTATAATTCATAAATAATAAAAAACTGAGAAGGATATTAAATTAATAGTTTTCTAATAGTATAAGAAATCTTATATATGAATAAGCTATAAAATAGAATAAGTGCAATAAAAAAAGCAATGAAATTTACAATAATTATATTTCTCATAAAGCATAAATTTACCTCATAATATATGCATAGGGTGAATTTATATGAAATATTATATAAAGGTTGAAAAAGATGTAAAAATATTAGTAGAAGATATAAATTTTGATTTAGGAAATCCTATAATGTTTGTTCATGGATGGCCATTAAATCACAATATGTATGAATATATAATAGAATATTTTGCAAGTAGAGGACATAGATGTATAGCAATAGATCTTAGAGGTTATGGTAATTCAGATAAACCCTACACAGGGTATGATTATGATAGAATGGCAATGGATATAAAACTTGTAATTGATGCACTTAAATTAAGTGATATTACTTTAGTAGGCCACTCTATGGGTGGTGCAATTTGCTTAAGATATATGTCTAAATTTAATGAAGATAAAGTATCAAGGCTTTGCTTACTCAGTGCTGTAGCACCAAAGTGGGTTCAATCATCCAATTGGCTATATGGATATACTGTAGATGAAGTAAATAAACTTATAGATAGTTTTAAGAGTGATAAACCTAAAGCAATAATAGACACATCAGAATCATTTTTTATAAATTTACTAGTCAAGGTATATTAGATTGGTTCTTGGGACTGTAGGTAGTTTTGTGTAAATACAAACTTACCTACAGTCTTTTTTGAATGTAAAATTGGTAAGTTTGGAATAATATTCATATTAAACTTTTGGAGGTAAAGAAATGAAAGATCAAAGAGAAATAATTATTCCAGATTTAGACTACCAAGCTGAAGTATAGTAGTCGAACTTAAAAAAGTTCGTAAATAGATTCTTCAAGGCTCTTGTTAT
>NZ_CATXCO010000097.1:0-8285 GCF_958366745.1 uncultured Romboutsia sp. | reverse complement strand
ATTTATCAGATATGAACTGGATATCAGCACAATCAGGATGGAGAAGTGTTATAAAAGATAAAGCAGTTGGTACAAATGATAAGATAAAACTTAATATTGATGGAAGTGTTAAAACTTTTGATAAAGGTTTTGGTGCAGCAACAAATGCAGAAATAGTATATGACTTAGAAGGTCAATATGATTATTTCACTACATATGTGGGAACTGATAAAAACTTTGATATGGATAGCACAACTATAAAATTTAGAATTCTTGCTGATGGAAAAGAAGTATATAAATCAGATGTGATTAGAAAAGATACACCAGCAGAATTTGTTAGTTTAGATATTAAGGGAGTTAAAAGACTTGTCTTAATAGCAGATGATGTGGATGGAAATTTAGTAGGTGATTTTGCATCTTGGGCTGATACTAAATTATATCAAAATTATTCAAAACCTGTAATAAAGGGTGATGATGTAATAGTATTTAATACAAAAGAAAAAGTTGACTTACTTCAAGGTATAGTTGCAACAGATTATGAAGATGGAGATATAACTTCAAAAGTTAAAGTAAATACGGATTATAGTTATGGCAAATTTGGTGTATTTGATGTTGTATATTCTGTAACAGATAGTGATAATTTAACAACTAAGTTCACTAAAAAAGTAGCAATTACAGAAGAAGAAACTTATATATCTGACTTAAAGTGGAAATCTGCAACTATAGGTTCGGGAGCCATAGGTATAGATAAATCAGTAAGACAACAAGCAATAAAGATTTTAAATGAAGATGGTTATTATGAAACTTTCACAAAAGGTATAGGAACTCATGCTTATTCAGAAATAGTTTATAATTCAAGTGGATATGATATATTTGATACTTGGGTTGGTATGGACCAATATGTATCAGAAAGAGATGATGCAAGTGTTCAATTTAAAATATTTGTTGATGGAAAATTAAAAGCTCAAACAGGTGTTATGAAAGCTAATACACCAAAAGAACGTTTAGTAGTAGATGTTAGAAATTCTAGTGAAATAAAATTAATAGTAGATGTGGCAACTAACGGAAATAATTGGGACCATGCCAATTGGGCAGATGCAAGATTTAGAAATGTGCCACAATTTAGTACAGTTCAATTGGAAAAAGCTCTAAAAGAAGCAAAAAAATTAGATTTAAATAATTACACTGAACAATCTATAGAAGTTTTAGAAAATGCCATAAAATTTGGTGAAGATGCTTTAAATTCAACTAATCAAGAAGTAATAGATAGTGCAGTTGAAAGTTTAAACTCTGCTATAGATTCACTAGTAGAATTAAACTTAAATAAAGTAGTAAATATAAAAGATGAATATTTAAAACAAAGTATACAAAAAGAGCTTAATACATCAGGTGAAATAACAATTGGTCAAATGAGACAACTTGTTTCACTAAAAGTATCAAATGCTGAAAGTTTAGAAGGATTACAATATGCTATAAACTTAGAATCTTTAGATATATCATATAATGAAATAAGGGATTTATCACCACTAAAAAATCTTAAAAAATTAACTGATTTAAAGGCAAATCCTCTAGGAGGCTTAATTTCTGGGCGTGTTTATGCTGAAGATAATAAAGCAAAAGTAAGTTTAGATGTTATAAATAGAAATGGTGAAAAATTACTGCCAACATCTGTAGTAGTAAAACATAATAAAACCCATGAATACACTACTTTAGATATAAATGATTGTATGGACAAAAATGGAGTAGTAACAATAGATACAACAGGTTTTGATTCATATATATATACAATTTATTTAGTATATGAAGATAAGGTTGACAACTATACGTCACAATTTATGTTTATGCTTGATAATATATAATATTTATATAAAAGGGCTATCGCAATTGGTGATTAGCCCTTTTGATTAAAACTAATTAGGAGAAGGGTATGTTTAAGAAAAAAATAGCATTATTAAGTTTAGTATCAATTATTTCAAATTTTTCATTGTTTACAACAAATGTTTTAGCATATGAAATAAAAGAAAATTCAAAAAAAATTGCATCAACTGAAGTAATTAAAAAAGATAGTTCGAAAAATAAAAAAACAAGTAAAGCTAAAAAAGTTATTACTGTAGCTCAAAATGGAAATACCCATGCAAAGGCAAGAGATAATTTAAAAATGACTTATTTTGGTACAGATTATCAATCTACAGGAATAGTTGCAAAGCCAGGAGAAGAATTTGTTGTGTATGTGCAAGCTGAGGAAAATGTACCACTACCAACAATTGCATTTAGTCAACATGAAGGATTTTATTCAAATTGGGTGAGATGGTATCAATTAAAGCCAGGTAAAAATGTTATAACAGTACCAGAAATTTATAGCAACTCATGGGAAAAGAAAACAGCAAAAGGTGGAGCTGTATATCTGCTAAATAGATATACAAAAGAAGAACAAGGCAAAGCTCCAGTTGTAACTATTGAAGGTGGAGAAACTTTTCCTTTATATAATGAAGGTGACGATAAAGAACAATTCTTAAAAGAATTAAAAGAATATAAGAAAAAATTAGATGAAGACCCAGAAAATACAGTAGATTTATTTGAGTTTAATACAAATAGAATACTTTACACAGGAACAACATCATCAGCATATAAAGTATATGTAGAAGAAGGGGTGGATATAGAGAAAAGTACAAATAATTTAAATAGCCAAATTCAAGAAGCTTTTGATTTTTCGGGATTAAAAGATGATATATCAGACCCATCAAATGACTCTACAAATATAAAAACAACAATAAGACTTATGCAACCATATGGATTAGCATATGCTTATGTTGATCATGTGGGTATACAAAGAGATTATGAAACATCGATGCTTAAAACAGATAAATCAAGTCTTGGGTCTGTACTATGGGCGACTGTTCATGAAGTTGGTCACCAAATGGACATAGATGCTAGAGCATGGCCAGAGATAACAAATAATATGTGGGCAAACAATGCTCATATAAAACAAGGTTTTGATGATAGAGTTAATTATACTTACATATATAAATATTTAGCTCCAGAAAAATCTCTAAGAGGATTTGAAGAAATGGACTACTTCCAAAAGTTAGGGATGTTTTGGCAATTACAATTAAAAAAAGATACTTATTGGGCTGAATTAGAATCTTTATATAGAAAAAGAAAACCTAGTCCAAATAATTATCAACAGAAAAAAGATATACTTGCAACTTATTCTTCAGAAGTATTAAATATTAATTTAACTTATTACTTTGAAAAATACGGATTTGATTTATCAGATGAATGTAAAGAAAAATTAAAAAAATATCCAACATCAAATGAAAAATTATGGTATTTAAATAGTAGTGTAATGAATTATGAAGGGCAAGGATTTGATAACGTAGATACAAACTTAGATGTAACATTATCAAAATCAAAATCTAATATAAAGCTAACTATGAATATAAATAAATCTATTAAAAATGATTTACTTGGTTATGAAATAATAAAAGATGGAAAAGTAATTGGGTTTACAACAGAAAGCTCTTATACAGATAATGAAGCAAATGATAATAGTAAATATGAAGTAGTTCCTTATGCAAAAAATTTAACAACGGGAAGAAATGTTGAAATAAGTTCATCAACACCAAATATAAGTTTACAACAAGAAAAAGTAACTTTAAAAATTGGAGAAGATTTTAATGCCAAAGATTATGTAAAAGGCTTTACTTATTTTGGTGATGATATTACTTCAAAAATAGAAGTTGATAGTAATGTAAATACTAACGAATGTGGAACTTATACAGTAAAATATACATTAACTAATGAAAATACTACTAAACAAAAAAGTATGGAAGTTGAAGTGGTAAGTGATTATGACTACTTATCAGATCTTTCATGGGAAAGTATAAAAACAGATTGGGGAACTCCAAGAAAAAACGGAAATATTCAAGGTATGACTCATGGGCAAGTCACTAAGTTTAAAAAGGGTATAGGAATACATGCTAATGGAAAAATAACGTATGACTTATCTGACAAAGATTATGATAAATTTGAGGCTTTAGTTGGTATAGATACATCTATAGGTCAAAATGAACATTCAAGTTTAAAATTTAAAATATTAGCAGATGGAAAAACTATCGCATCTACAAATATGATGAATTATGAAGATAATTTAGCTTATATAAATGTGGATGTAGCTGGAGTTAAAGAATTAGTAATTGAAGTTAATGATGGTGGCAATGGAAATACATGTGATCACAGTATAATAGTTAATCCTAAGTTAACAACAAATAATGGTAAGCCTAAATTTAAAGGTGATGATAAAATAGCATTTAATATAAATGACAAAATAGACTTACTTAAAGGAATAAGTGTAACAGATGCTGAAGATGGTGACTTAACCTCAAATATAAAAATGGAAACAGATTATATTGAAGGAAGTACAGGAATATTTAATGTAAATTGCTCTGTAATAGATAAAGATAAAAATAAATCAACATTTACAAGAACAGTAGTAGTTTCTGAAAAAGAGACATATTTATCTGACTTAAACTGGGAATACGGAACGATTGGTTCAGGATATATAGGAAAAGATAAATCTGTAAGAGAAGAAACTATACAACTTTTAAATGAAAATGGAACATATGAAAAATTTAAAAAAGGTATAGGAACTCATGCTTATTCAGAAATAGTTTATGACTCAAGCGGATATGATGTATTTGATACTTGGGTTGGACTTGATAAATTTGTATCAAATCAAAATGCATCGAGTGTTATATTTAAAGTTTATGTAGATGGCGAACTTAAAGCACAAACAGATGTGATGAAATCAAATTCACCAAAAGAACGCTTAATAGTAGATGTTAGAAATTCTAAGAAAGTAAAATTGGTAGTGGAAGAAGCTGACAACGGAGATACTTGGGACCATGCTGATTGGGCAGATGCTAAATTTAGAACATTTTCAAAATTTGATTCAACAGAATTAGAAAATACTTTAGTTGAAATAAAAGATAAAAATCTTAAACTAAGTATACAGCAAGAACTTGGTTTACCAGGAGAGATAAGATTAGGAGATATGAAAGATCTTGTTTCATTAAGTGTTAAAAATGTTAAAAGTTTAGACGGACTACAATATGCTATTAATTTGAAGTCATTAAATATAGAAAATAATGAAATTAAAGATTTATCACCATTAAAGAACCTAAAGAAACTTACAAATTTAAAAGCCAATCCTCAAATGGTATACGAAGATTTGGTCTTAGCAAAAGATAAAAATGTATCTGTTGATTATAACATCTTAAATAGAAACGGAGACAAATTAACTCCAACATCTATATCTATAAAGGATAACAGAACTTGGGAATATACAAATTTAAATGTTAAAGACTGTATAGATGAAGATGGAAAAATATCATTTAGTACAGAAAACTTTTACTCAGGAACACATACTGTTTATCTTACATATGAAGATAAAGTTGATAACTATACAACAAATATTACATTTATAGTTGATACTAGAGAAAGATAATTGAAGTAAAGATTTTATTTAAAAACATAGAGAACAATTCTTTTATAGGAATTTGTATAACTCTATGTTTTTTATTATAAACAAAATAAATTTCATTTTATAAAGATAGATATTTAATTTCATATGGGTTTCATATTAAAATATTAGTATTTTTATAGATAAAATATTGATATTAAGGAGATTGATTATGAAAGGGAGTAAATTAGTAAAAAAATTAACTGTAGTAGCACTAACAATGGTGGCAATAGCTTCATTAGCAGTAGGATGTACAAGTTCAAAGGAAGGGAGTACAAATACAGCAAACTCGAATAGTAAGTTATTTAAAGAAATGAAAACAGAAGACATTAATGGAAATAAGGTAGATAGTTCTATATTCTCAAAATATAAACTTACAGTAGTTAATGTATGGAATACAGGTTGTACTCCATGTGTTGGCGAAATACCAACTTTAGACAAGCTAAATAAAGAATATGAGAAAAAAGGTGTTTCAATAAAAGGTCTATTATTAGAATCAGGAGTTGGATTAAATGATGAAGAGAAAAAAACAGTTGAAGATATATTAAAGAAAGCAAAATCAACTTATCAACAACTGACTGTATCAGAAGATATGTTACAAGATAAAACTTTAATTTTACAATCTTTCCCTACAACATTCTTTGTAGATAAAGATGGAAATATAGTTGATAGCATAGAAGGCTCTAATGATTATGATGGATGGAAGGCAAAAATAGATGAAGTTTTAGAAAAGGTGATGACTAATGAATAAATTTATGAAAAACAAAGTTGGAATAACTTTAATGGCTATAGGGCTATTATCTATGTCTGTTGGAGTTTTCAGACAAGAACATAAAACTGTAGCTAAAAAGTCTAATATTATATGTCTTGAATGCATTGGAATTGGTTAGGTGATTTATATGGATTTAGTAAAAAAGATAAAATCTAACTTAAGATTGACTGTTCAAATTGTATTTACAGCCTTAACTAATGGATATTTTTTAGGCTTTGCAAAGGGAAAGATATATCAAGGGGATAGTAAGCAACTATGTGTACCTGGGCTGAATTGTTATTCATGCCCAGGAGCTGTAGGTTCTTGTCCGATAGGATCTTTACAAGCTGTATTAGGAAGTAGAAATTTTAAATTTTCATTTTATATAATTGGTTTTCTTATGATGATTGGTGCTTTTATAGGAAGATTTGTATGTGGGTGGTTATGTCCGTTTGGATTAGTACAAGACTTACTTTATAAAATTCCTGGAATTAAAAAAATCAAAAAAGTGATTTTTGACAAGCAATTGAGATATCTTAAATATATTATATTAGTAGTATTTGTAATTATAATGCCATTAACGTTAACTAATTATGCAGGAGATGGAAATCCATGGTTTTGTAAATTAATATGTCCTTCTGGAACACTTTTTGCGGGTATTCCTCTTGTATCAATGAATAGTTCACTTAGAAGAATAATAGGTCCATTATTTACTTGGAAAGTATTTATATTAGTTTCAACTGTTATTTTATCAATAAAAATATACAGGCCATTTTGTAAATATTTATGTCCTTTAGGTGGTATATATGGATTATTCAATAATTACTCACTTTATAAATATGAAGTGGACTATGACAAATGCACAAAATGTGGTTTATGTGAGAAAAAGTGCGATATGAATGTGGCTGCATATAAAACACCCAATAGTGCTGAATGTATAAGATGTGGAAAATGTATAGAAGTATGTCCTAAAAAAGCTATAAGTACTACATTTTCTAAATCACAAAAACCTAATTGTAATTCAAATTGTAAATTAAATTGTTCTGGATGCAAATAAAAATATTTAATATAATTGATAAATTATAGCATACTAAGAAAAAATATAAAAATAAAGAGGTCGCTAAAAGTGAGTATAAATATATTAATTATAGAAGATGAAGTAGATATAAGAGAAGGCATAAGTGAGTATTTATCAGAAGTTGGGTATGAAGTTAAGGTAGCATCTGATGGACAAGAAGGGATTGATTTATTTAGGCAAAATAAATTTGATTTAGTGTTATTAGATATAATGCTTCCAAAAATAAATGGTTTTGGAGTCTTAAGTCAAATAAGAGAAACTAGTAATGTACCTGTAATTATGTTAACTGCAATGAATGATGATTATAGTCAGATTATGAGTTTTAATGAAAAAGCTGATGATTACATAACTAAACCTTTTTCTGTAGTAATACTTCACAAAAGAATAGAAGCATTATTGAGAAGAATTCCAGGCAAAGAAAATACAAATAAATGGCTTTATAAAGATGTAGAGGTAGATTTTTTAGGATTTTCAGCAAAAAAACAAGGAAAAACTGTTGATCTGAAACCTAAGGAAATTAAATTATTAGAATTGTTGCTAAAATATAAAAATCAAGTACTAACTAGAAGTCAAATGCTAGATAATTTATGGGATGTTGAGGAAACCCCACTTGATCGGGTGATTGATGTATATATTAAAAATATTAGAAAAAAATTAGGTATAGACTGTATTATAACTGTAAAAGGTATCGGCTATAAGTTTGAGGAAAAGCTATGAAGAAGCTAAAGTTATTTCAAAAAACTTATTTATTTACTATGGCATTGATGGGAGTAATGATTATTATCTCCCATACTTTGTTATACATGCTTTTACCTACTTTTTACATTAATAAAAAACAACAAGATTTAAGCGACATTAGTACTCAATTAATACAACAATTAGAGTCAAATAATAAAGATATGAGCAGTAAAATAGCCAAAGATTTTTCTAATAAATATGGCATTAATATAGCTTTG
>NZ_CATXCO010000096.1:0-8401 GCF_958366745.1 uncultured Romboutsia sp. | reverse complement strand
AGCAACGTGTTGGCGAAGCATTTCGGTCACATCCGTTGCTCAAAATGTCATTTTTTACGTTTCTGAAACTATTGATATTATTTATATTTATAAGTTATCTACAAAAAATTTTTTATTATATTTTCCTTGAACGTAAAAAATAGGTATTATCATGAACATATAATAATACCTATTTTTCTCTTAATTATTAAAATTTGTATTTAGCTTTTATTGTCTATAACCTTTAAAGTTTTTAAGTCTAAGTGCATTAGTAACAACTGAAACAGAACTTAAACTCATAGCAGCTGCTGCAAACATTGGGTTTAAAAGAGGCTCACCAAATATATATAAAAGTCCTGCTGCTATCGGTATTCCTATAGTATTATATCCAAATGCCCAGAATAAGTTTTGCTTAATATTTTTTATAGTTTCATTACTTAACTTTATAGAAGTTGGTACATCCATTAAATCACTCTTCATTAATACAATGTCTGCTGATTCCATTGCAACATCTGTACCACTTCCTATAGCTATACCAATATCAGCTTGAGCTAGTGCTGGTGCATCATTTATACCATCTCCAACCATTGCAACAAATTTGCCTTGTTCTTGAAGCTTTTTAACTTCATTAGATTTATCTTTTGGTAAAACCTCTGATACTACTATATCTATTCCAACTTCCTTTGCTATAGCATCTGCAGTTTTTTTATTATCACCTGTAACCATAGCTACTTTTATTCCCATTTCATGAAGCTTTTCTATAGCTTTTTTACTATTTTCTTTAACAGTATCTGCTACTGCTATTATTCCACCTAAAGTATTATCTATTGATATATACATAGGAGTTTTTCCAACATATGCTAACTCATCAGATTTATCCTCTAAGCTTCCTAAAGCTATATTTTTATCATTCATAAGCTTTTTATTTCCAAGTAATATTACCTTACTATCTATTGTAACCTCTATACCATGTCCTGGTATAGCTTTAAATTCTTCTACTTTCTTAAATTCAATATTATTTTCTTCTCCGTATTTTACTATAGCTTCTCCAAGCGGATGTTCTGAATTTTTTTCAGCACTTACTGCTAATTGAATTAAGTATCTTTCATCTATATCATTAGTAGTTATTATATCTGTAACAGTTGGTTTTCCTTCTGTTATTGTACCTGTCTTATCAAATATTACAGTATCTACTTTATGTGCAAGTTCTAAAGCCTCTCCACTTTTTATAAGTATCCCATTTTCTGCACCTTTACCTGTCCCAACCATTATTGCTGTTGGTGTAGCAAGTCCAAGTGCACAAGGACATGCTATTACAAGTACTGATATAAATATTGTAAGAACAAATTCTAAATCCTTATTTCCAACTATAAACCAAAGTGTTGCTGATACTAAAGCTATTATTATAACTGTTGGTACAAAGTATCCAGATACAGTATCTGCAAGTGCTGCTATTGGAGCTTTTTTACCTTGTGCATCTTCAACAAGTTTTATGATTTGAGCAAGTACAGTATCTGAACCTACTTTTTCTGCTCTAAACTTAATAACACCATTTTTATTTATACTTGCTCCAGTTACATTATCTCCAACATTTTTTTCAACAGGTATACTCTCTCCAGTAAGCATTGATTCATCAACTGATGTATGGCCTTCTACGACAACACCATCAACTGGTATTTTACTACCTGGTTTTACTATTATTATATCTCCTACTTCAACTTCATCTATTGGTATTTCTATTTCTTGATTACCTTTTACTATTAAGGCAGTTTTAGGCTGAAGCCCCATAAGTTTTTTGATAGCTTCTCCTGTTTTACCTTTAGATCTTGATTCTAAATATTTCCCAAGTAATATTAAAGCAATTATTATACCTGCACTTTCAAAGTATAATTGGTGATGCCCATGATTTACTTCCATAGTAGTAGTTGCTATTTTAAATGTTGTATATGCACTGTATAAAAATGCTGCTGATGTTCCTATTGCAACTAGTGTATCCATATTTGGATTTCTATTTATAAGCGATTTAAATCCATTGACATAAAACTTATAACCAGCTATCATTACCGGTATTACTAATATCATTTGTATAAGTGCATAATTTAATGGATTTATAATTGGGTCTATAATACTTGGGACTGGCCAAGGACCAAAAGGCTTTGATATCATAGGACCCATAGCTATATAAAATAGTGGAACTGAAAATCCTACTGCTATTATAAATTTAGTAAATAAAGTTTTCATCTCTTTTTCTTTTCTTAATTTATCTTCATCTACTAGTGATTCTTTTTTTTCTTCAATTATTGAATATCCTGCTTTTTCTATTGCTGATTTTATCTGTGATATTTTAATCTTAGATGAATCATACTCTATATTTGCTTTTTCTGTTGCAATATTTACACTTGAGTTTTCTACTCCATCTAATTTTTTCGTAACTCTTTCTACTGCTTTAGCACATGCTGCACATGTCATTCCACCAATCTTTAACTCTAAAGTCTTTTTATTTTCTTCAATTATTGAATACCCAGCTTTCTCTATTACCGACTTTATATCACTTACTTTAGCCTTAGATGAATCATATTCTATACTTGCTTTTTCTGTTGCAATATTTCCATCTAATTTTTTTGTTACTCTTTCTACTGCTTTAGCACAGGCTGCACATGTCATGCCTCCTATTTTTAATTCTAAGCTTTTAGTATTATTTTCTTTTATAACTTTATATCCAGCTTTTTCTATTGCTAACTTTATATCATCAAAACTTACTTTTTGCTTATCATACTCTATATTAAGCTTTTCAGTTGCTATATTTACACTTGAGCTTTCTACTCCATCTAATTTTTTTGTTACTCTTTCTACTGCCTTTGCACAAGATGCACATGTCATGCCACCTATTTTATACGTTTCTTTATTATTTAGCATAAGGTATCTCCTTTCATTATTTTTATATCTCACATATACCCCATATAGGTATGTTACATTATTTATTTTATTTTTTCAATAACTTTTTATTAATTTATTTAGATATAGTTTTACATTTTTTCTAAAATTATATCTAAATTTATTGATTTAATATAATATATTGAAATATATATTGCCGATATATATAATATATTATGGAATATTTTACACATACAGGAGGGATATTTTGACAAATAAAAAATTAAAAAAAGTTGCACTAACATCTATACTGACAGCAATGTTAGCATCAAGTTTTACAATATCAAATGCAGAAAGCTATAAAGTATTTATAGATGCTGGCCATGGTGGTAAAGACAATGGAAGTTCTCATAATGGATATTTAGAAGATGTTCTTAATTTACAAATTGCACAAAAACTAAAAAATAAATTAATAAATGAAGGTTTTGAAGTTGAAATGAGCAGAAATAACGATACTTACCTATCATTATCAGATCGAACAATTAAATCAAATAATTCAGATGCAAATATATTTATTTCAATACACCAAAATGCAGCTTCTACTACAAGTGCAAACGGTATCGAAACATATTATCTTGGAGATAAAAATAAAAAGCTAGCTAATGCTATACATAAAAGTATTATAAATTCTACAAATGCAAATGATAGAAATATAAGAGAAGCAAACTTCCAAGTGTTAAGAGATAATAAAAAAACATCTATTCTTTTAGAATGTGGTTTTATATCAAATCCATCAGAAGCATACAAATTAAATACTGCTGAATATCAAAATAAATTAGTAGATGGAATAGTGTCAGGTGTAAAAAAATATTTTAATATAAATAATAAAAATAATGTAAATACATCAAATTCAACTAATTCTACACAAAATGATAATTCTAAATTGGCTACTGCTTTAAATACTGTAAATATAATGAGTGATAGAGGTAAAAACTTTAGTGTTATAGGTACTTTACCTCAAGGAACTAAAGTTAAAGTTATAGATACAAAATTTGATTGGCATAAAATAGAATACAATGGTAGATATGGCTATGTATCAGGAGTTTATGTTAAATAAATTCATATTAAATAAATAAGTAGGTATAATTTTATATTATTATCCTACTTATTTTTATTATACAAATATTAAACTTTAATCTCTTTTACTTCTTATATAATCAATTATAATGTATATAACTACTATTACAGTTATAAGCATTACTAGTTTCATAATCCAAGAACTTATTCCATATCCAAAATAGACTCTTCTAAATGGACTATATCCTCCGTAGTAACTTCCTCCAAAAATAGATTTCTTAGAGGTGCTTCCTCCATAGTCATCATAATCATTATTGGTGTTAGTATTGTTATTACTACTATTACTATTATTGTTTTTAGGAGTCGTAGAAAAACTTCCTGAATCTGGTTTTATTGTACTTGATGAGCCTGAATTGTTGGTACTAGTATTTGGCTTTGTAGAAAAACTTCCCGAATCTGGCTTTATTGTGCTTTTTGGCTTTGTGGAATAATTTTTCGTTGAGCTTTTTGTTGAACTTTTAAAACTTCCTGAACTAGGTTTAGTTGTCGAAACTAATGCTACATAAGTATCATCATATGCATAAGATTTTATATTTCCTAATAATCCCCCTATGTAAGTAAATAAAAATATAAATGTCGTTAAAAGATAAGCTATTTTTATTTTCTTATTTTTCATACTATACTCTTAACCCCATTTCTATAAATTTATCATTTATTCTAATTAACTCATCTTGAGTACCATCAGTTATAACTGAATCATATGATTCTTCTCCTTTAAACTTTGAGTACTTTAATATATGCTGGTTATCATAATCTTTGCTATCTATTAAATATACATATCTACTAAAGTTTCCATTATCATCTTTTTCTACTAAATAACCTGCTACATTGAATACAAACTTTTCATCACCTTGATAAAGCTCTACTGTATCAGTAGTTTTTGTAAGTAATGTAGTGTCTTTATCACATTTTACTATATACTCTTTTTCTCTACAGTTAAAGCAATGATTCATATTACAAATACTTACACAGTTTCTACATGCACACTTACTGCATTTATCAATCTTTTCTAAATCTCTACGCTTATCAAGTGTAAGATACTTACTTATTTTTTGATTCGAGTCATTTTCTATTTTAAATAGTTTTTTAAATAATCCCTTATCCTTTTTACTTTCTTTTTCTAAGTTATCTAAAAACTCAATATAATCTTTTAGCGTATCAACTTTACTTATAAAACTTCTTTTTTCTAGTTCCTCAGTATCTAACATTTTTCTTAAATCATCTACACAAAACATTAATTCTGTATATGCTTTATTGTATTTATTTTTTTCATTTACTATTGTATCTTCCATATTTACCACCTCTAAAACCAAACTATTAACGATATACATTATTAAAGGTAGATAGCTTTAAACCATCTACCTTTAATATACTATTTTTTCATTTGTTCTTTTATTCTTTCTAATTCTTCAGCTACTTTAGAATCAACTGATGGCGAACTTTTTATATATTCATCTAATAACTCATCTTCATTTTTAGGCTTTAATTCATCTAAAGCCTTTCCATAGTTTTCTTTTTGAGAAACTTTCTTTTCAAGTTCATCTAAATTTATACCATGGTCATCATTAAGACCTGCTAAAGTTTCATTTATTTCATTATTTATCTGTGCAACATCAAGTCTTGTTGCTAACTCTTGTTTTTTAGACTTCATTTTAGATATTTCTATTTCTAACTCTTCTATCTTAACTTTTATAGCAGATATTTTATCGTCTTGTTCTTTTATTCTAGAATTAGTTTGATTTAACTTTTCTTGTAAATCTAGCTTTTGTTTAACAAATGATTGTGCTTTTTCAGTGTCTTCTTTTAATATCGCTGCTTTAGTAGCTTCTTCATATTTATTTATTTTTTCTTCTAGTCCATTTTTCTCATCTCTTATGCTATCTACTGTAGCTATAAAGTTTGCACATTGCTTTTTAGCATTTGTAAGTAATTCTTCTTTTTTCTTTATAGAAAGTTCTAACATTTCTATTGGATCTTCATGTTTATCTAATACCTTATTAGCTTTTGCTTCTATAACATTTTTTAATCTTTTAATAAAGCTCATTTTATCATCTCCAAAACATTGAAATTAATTTTAAGATAATTATACACTAATTTTCCTAAAATTTGATTACTATTTTGTTACAAAATAGTTTATATTTAACTATATTTTACTTTTTGTATTTATAAATCTTCATATTTTCACTTATTTATATCATATTATAAATATATAATATTTATGTATATGGTATAAATTTTAATATGATAATTTATACTATGTACATAAATTTAAATACAAAGGAGTACTTTATGAGATATGTTGTTGTAAGTGTAGTTAAAGGAGAAGCAGGTAATTTTAATAATAATTTAAGAAAAGAAGTGTACGAGAAATTTAATGCTAAATCATCTAAACTTCCTGCACATTTTACTATCAAGTCTCCATTTGAAACCGATAATATAGTACAATTAGAAAATACCTTAGATAAATTTAGTAAAGAAAACTATTCTGCACCTTATAAAATAAAAGGATATGACCATTTTGATGATAGGGTTATATTTGTGAAAGTAATTATGAGTAAAGAAGGCAAAATTCTTCATGATAATCTAATAGATTCTATGAGTAGTATTGATTATATAAACTTTGATAAACTAGATGGTAAAAATAAAATATTTCATATTACTATAAGTTCAAAAAAAATAAAAAATATATTTAATGATTTATTAAACTATGTAAGTTATATACCTTGTGATTTTAATTGTAACTTTGATAATATTTGTATATATAAATGGGAAAATAATACTTGGGTACTTCATAAAGAATATCTATTAAAAAAGTAGTAGCAAAATTGCTACTACTTTTTATGCGTATCATTTCTTAAATGGTTAACTTCTTGATCTCTTAATTCATTTTCTCTTTTTACCAAATTATTCACCACATCTTTATATATGAAATTAAATACTTTGGTTAAATTCCCTTTTTATTTGTTATTTTTTGCAGCTTCTAAAAATTCATCTTCTGTTTGCTTTATAACAAGTTCTCCATTTATTTTTCCGACAGCTTCCTTAGAAAATGATCTACATGCACCTATACATCCAGTTTTAACATTTTCTTCTCCTATAGTCTTTTTTAACTTATCTACATTTATATTTGAACAATATGGGCATACTCTTATCATTGTTTTAATCTCCTTTAAATTATTATACTTTTATTTATTTTTATACCCCATATGTTAGTTTATAAACATAAGTAATTACTTTTATAATCACAATATATTATGTAATACTTTTTTATTAATTTATTAGAGTTTAATTAAAATCAATTATAAATAAAAATAAAGTAAAACTATTCTTTACTACTATTAAGCATATTAAATTATGTTTTCTTTAAAGATTGACATTAGTCGAAATAAATATATGTCCCATCAAATTAAAATAGCAAATGCACTTAATTTAAGGTTTATAAACTTAAATTAAGTGCATTTATTATTTCATTACATATATTTAGCTCATTCTATATTGAATACAATATTGCCCCTCCTGGTCCTAGAGGTATATTAAATATCATAAATGCTAAAAGAAGTATTATCCAAGCAATAGCAAAAACTATTGAGTATGGAAGCATATTAGCTATTATAGTACCCATACCTATATTTTTATCATATTTTTTAGCAAATGCTAATATTACTGGAAAGTATGGGAAAAGTGTGCTCAATGGATTAGTTATAGAGTCCCCTATACGATAAGCAACTTGAGTTAATGCTGGGTCATATCCTAATAATAAAAACATTGGTACAAATATAGGTCCCATTATAGCCCATTTTGCAGATGCACTTCCTACAAATATATTTATAAATGCTGCAAATAATACAAATGCTACTATAAGCCCTTTACCTGTCATACCTGCATTTTGAAGCCACTGTGCTCCTTTTATAGATAATATAGTACCCAAATTACTTGCATTAAATAAGTATAAAAATTGTCCTGCTGCAAATGCTAAAACTATATACATTCCCATATCACTCATAGAGCTACCCATCATAGAAACTAATTCTTTATCATTTTTTATACTCTTAGTAACTTTACCATATACAAATCCTGGAACTAAAAATACTGCTGTTATTATCGGAACTATACCTTTCATTAAAGTTGAACTATTAGAAAGTAATGATCCTGTTTCGCTATCTCTTAAGAATACATCATTACCTATAGATAACCCAACTATTATAATTACTACTAATAATAATGAATATAGTGCATATTTAAGACCTTTAGCTTGAAGTGGCGTAACTTCTTTTGATGTTGATGTATCCTCTGCTAAGCCTTCGTATTTTCCAAAACGAGGAGCTACATATTTTTCAGTTACAATCGACCCAAGTATAGTTATAGTAGTCGAACTTAAAAAAGTTCGTAAATAGATTCTTCAAGGCTCTTG
>NZ_CATXCO010000095.1:0-8454 GCF_958366745.1 uncultured Romboutsia sp. | reverse complement strand
ATTATATTCCTATTCATACTATTAAAAATAGTTTCTCAATATTCCAATATATAATATAAACTAAAAATAAATAACTTATATATATTTTGATTTTGTAAAATATATATAAGCTAACTATATTCTATAAGTTATCCATATCCTTTTATTTATTAATAATATTTTAATACCTGCTCAATAATTTATCTAACTTTTATTCTATATACCTGTAAATCATTTTATTATTATTTTTTCAAATGTTCATTATTTTAAATATTAACGCATATATTATTATAATGTAAGTACATACAATAAAATTCTATTTATATAAAATTTATTATAGGGGGTGAGATTTTTATGTTTAGCAGAAACATCAAATTTTTACAGGAATTATTATTTTTATCTGTAGGTTGCTTTTTTATGTCACTTTCCCTAAGTGTCTTTTTTGAACCTCACTTAATAGCACCTGGTGGTATAACTGGTTTATCAATTGTTATAAATTCAATTAGCGGTGTTCCTTTATGGGTACTTAACTTATGTTTTAATATTCCTCTTTTTATAATTGCTTACAAAATATTATCTAAAGAAGAAATCATAAAAACTTTACTTGGAGTTCTCTTACTTACTTTATGTCTAAATTTTACATCAAAACTAAGTAATATAAATGCTACAAATGACCCATTACTTGCATGTATTGTAGGATCTGTATTAAATGGAATAGGGCTTGGAATTATATTTAGAATCAATGGTACTACTGGAGGAACAGACTTAATTGGACTTTTAGTTAATAAATTTTTACCGTCTATAAGTATTGAAGTATTAATGGGGATAGCTGACTTTATAGTTATTTTCTTATCAGGTATAGTATCTAAGGAGATTGAAATAGCACTTTATTCTGGATTGGCTTTATTTCTTACAGTTAAAGTTACTGATTTTATAGTTGATGGATTTAATTATTCAAGATCATTTACTATTATATCTAACAAATCTGATGAAATTACTTATTCTATAATGGACAAACTTGAAAGAGGTGTAACTATTTTAAAAGGTGAAGGTGGTTATACTAAAAATGAAAAAGATATTATATTAGTAGTTGTTGCAAAGCGTCAAGTTGTAACTTTAAAGAAAATTATTAAATCTATTGATCCCTATGCTTTTATTATAGTATCTGATGTTCACGAGACCTTAGGCGAAGGTTTTTCTAATATAAATGTTTAATGTAAATGCCCTATAGTCTAGATAATAAGAATCTATCCTATAGGGCATTTAATATTAACCTCTTTGACGAGGTGTTGGGTTATTCATAGAATTATTATCGGTTGGAAGACCATATCTCATTTTTTCATACATAGGTTGAGTAGGAGCTATCCAAACTTTTCCTTCACCACTAAATGTATTTAAGAATCCTTCACCATTTATAGCTGAACCAAATAAACTTTTATCTGATTTTGTAACGCTAAAGTTTACACCTTTAGTTCTAGCTATAGCAAAGTTTCCATCTACCTTTAATTCTTGACCTTTACTTATTTCACATTCTACTATTTCTGACTTTGGTACACTACATTCAAGTATAACTACCCCTGAACCAGTTAATTCTATTTGAAATAATCCTTCTCCTCCAAGTAATGTTGATGAAATATTTTTTTGCATAACTCCTTTAACAGTTATATCCTCTGAACAACAATAAAACATTCCTTTATCAACG
This sequence comes from uncultured Romboutsia sp., assembly GCF_958366745.1. Lineage (NCBI taxonomy): Bacteria > Bacillati > Bacillota > Clostridia > Peptostreptococcales > Peptostreptococcaceae > Romboutsia > uncultured Romboutsia sp. Next base: position 6,773 of record NZ_CATXCO010000095.1, on the reverse strand, counting down.
ATTATACTTTCATCATTTAATTCCATTATTATATAATGTTTATATGATGGTTCTAAAAGAATCTCTCCACTTCCACTATAAGTAGGCTTTATAGCACTTTCATTTGTTATACTTCCTGAAACAGCCTTTTTAAAAAGACCTCCTACACCACCAATATTACTTTTAGATTGTATATTTCCTTTATAGTAATAAAGTGCTCCTGCTTCAGTTTTTACTGCACTATTATTTAACTTTATTCTTACTTGCTTCATTTTTAATCCAGCTTGACTTGCAAAAAATAGACCCATAGCTGTTTCTACATTTTGAGCTCCTTCTAGATTATTGTATGCTATTATTTCAAAATCTACACCATCATATGATATACTGTCGATTATACTTATCTTTTCATCTAATCTATTCATTTCAATCTCCTTATTATTTATCTATTAAAGCTTGAATCTTATAATTAAAATATTGTATATACATTATATCATATATCTCTTATTACTCAAAAATCAATATATTTATTATCTATTTATTAAATCCATTATTTTGTTGATTATTATTTTGCATATTTATATGTCTAGATGGTTGTATAGTTGATACTGCATGCTTATATATCATATTTTGTTGTCTTTTTTCGTCTTCTAACATTATTATATAACTATCAAACCCTTTTACTTGTCCATTTACTTTAACCCCATTCATTAAATATATTGTAACAGGTATTCTTTCTTTTCTAGCATTATTTAAAAATAAATCCTGTAAATTTATAGCTGTATTTTTCATTTGTATATATCCTCCCGATAATTTAATTGAAGTAGTAAAATTTACCATTCCTTTTATTATATTTTATATAATTTATAGCATTTTTTCAATATGCATAATTATATCATTTTTAAGTACTTGACTGTCACTATATTCATCTAAGTTAAACCACTTAGCATCGTCATATCTTCTAAACCAAGTTAACTGACGCTTTGCATACCTTCTTGAGTCTCTTTTTATTATGTCTATAGCCTCATCTAATGTATACTCACCATCTAAATATTTTATTATTTCTTTATATCCTATACCCTGCATAGATATCATATCTTTTGTATATCCCATTTTAAGTAAGTTTTTAACTTCATTTATTAAACCATTATCCATCATTATATCTACACGCTTATTTATTCTTTCGTATAGATGTTCTCTTTCTCTATTTAAAACTATTATTATAGGATTATATTTTTCATTAAACTTTAAGTCCTTAGAAAAATCATTCATCTTTTCTCCACTTAAACAAACTTCAAGAGCTCTTATAACTCTTTTAGTATTATTTTTATGGATTCTCTGTGCAGCTTCAGGGTCTAATTCTTTTAATTTATTATGCATATAGTCTATTCCATTTTCTTCAAGTTCTATTCTTAATTTTTCTCGAAGCTCATTATTTGCATCAGATTTTGCAAAATCCATATTATAAATTAATGAATTTAAATAAAGTCCAGTTCCTCCTGTTACTAAAACTTTTTTATTATCCTTATTTATTTTTTGTATATAATCATCTGCCCTTTTTTGAAACTCAGAAACTGAAAATACATAATCTGGAGTTACTTCATCTACTAAGTAGTGTTTTACTCCTTGCATTTCATCGATTGTTATCTTAGCACTTCCTATATCCATATATTTATATATTTGCATTGAATCTGCAGATATAATTTCAGCATTTAGCTCTTTTGCAAGGTCTATTGATAAGTTAGTTTTTCCAACTGCTGTTGGTCCTGTAAGTATTATAATTGGAATTTTTTTCATATTAATCCTCTCTAAACTACATAATTCGTTTGAACATTTTTTCTATTTCTGTTTTCGTTATTTCTACTATTGTTGGTCTACCATGAGGACATGTAAAAGGATTTTCACAAGTTTCAAGTTCATTAAGTAAACTTCTTATTTCCATACTTTGAATTCTGTCATTTGCTTTTATAGCTGCTCTACACGCCATAGATGCAAATTTTTCTCCTTTTAACTCATAGTTGTTTTTTATTTCTTCTATATTATCTATTATTTGTAGTATAAATTTTTCAGATTCAGGAACACCGAATATAGTTGGTACACATCTTATCATTATATGATTTTTACCAAATAATTCAATTTCAAAACCAAATTTCATAAATAAATCTAAATTATTTTCAACATGTAACATATCTATATTAGATAATTCAAGCACTATTGGATCTAGTAACATCTGCATATTTATACTAGATTTATAGAACTTGTCCATATATCTTTCATAAAGTATTTTCTCATGGGCTGCATGTTGATCAAGCAAATACATAGAGTTTCCTTTAGACAATATTATATAGGTATCAAATATTGTTCCTATAACATTATATCCTGCTAATGAAAACTTATTAGATGGAGTTTCTTCAAAAAACTGTTCTTGAATATTGTCCTCTATTTTTCCTATTTCTTTTGTAAATTTACTACTATATTCATCTTTATTTATATATTCACTACTAGACTTATAAGTTAAATTATTTTCTTCATACTCATTATCCTGATTATATAAGCTTTCTTGATATTCTTTTTCTTTATCTAACTTTTCTATATCTTCAATAGAAAAAGAATTTTCTAAGCTAATATTACCTTCTATTATATATTCAGAACTAGAATCTTCTTTTATTATCTTTATATTATCTAATTCATTTATATTAGCTGTTGATTTTTTCTCATATATATATTCTTTATCTTTTTCTGTGTTATTTTCACTTTTTATAATATCATTAAATGACATAAATGAATCTATTGGCCTTTCGTAATTTTTCTCAATTACTTTTATATCCTCAAACTCTTTATTTTTATATATGTTTTTACTTTGATTGCTATTTTCTTTTACTAAAATATTTTTAGTTTCTTCTTTTTTATCATATGTTTCATATTTTCCTATTAATGATACTGAGAGTAAAGTTTTTCTTAGTATATCTCTAAGTTCAATATACATTTCCTTTTCATTTTCAAATTTAACTTCAAGCTTTGTTGGATGTATATTTACATCTATACTAGCTGGATTTATAGTTAACTGTATAAAACATATTGAATGTTTATTGATAGGTATAATACCTTTATAAGCTTCACTTATAGCATCTAAAACTATCTTACTTTTTACAAATCTTTTATTTATATATATATGTTGTAAGTTTTTATTAGATCTATATATATTGTTGTTTCCTATATATCCACTTATCTTAAAATATTTGCACTCATAATTTATCTCTATTAAATTCTCACAAATTTCTTTTCCATATATACTTCTTATAACACTTAACAATTTGTTATCTCCTGGTGTTGTAAGCATAGATTTATTATTATTAACATATTTAAATTGAACATGTGGATTTCCTATTGCAAGTTTATTTATTAAATCACTTATATTTATAGTTTCAGCATGAGTTGATTTTAAGAACTTTTGACGAGCTGGTGTATTAAAAAATATATCTTTTATTATAATAGTTGTACCATTATGAGTTCCTACTGGCTCTTTAGATACTACCTTTCCACCTTCAACTATTACTTTAGTTCCTATAGGCTCATCCTTTGTTTTAGTTACCATTTCAAGTTTTGATACAGCACTAATAGATGCTAATGCTTCTCCTCTAAATCCAAGAGAATATAAATCATATAAATCATCTATATTTTTAATCTTACTTGTAGCATGTCTTAAAAATGATTTATCAACTTCACTAGATGCTATCCCACAACCATTGTCAGTTATTCTTATAAGTTTTTTTCCACCATCTTGTATATCTATAACTACTTTAGTACTTCCTGCATCAATAGAATTTTCTATTAATTCTTTAACTACAGAAGAAGGTCTTTCAACCACCTCTCCTGCAGCTATTTTATTTATAGTTAAATCATCTAGTATATTAATTCTATTCATATTGTCCTCCCCTTTTTCTAACGTATTAGCTTAATATATTTCGCTAATTTAAAATTAATTTTAGGGTTCTTCAACTCTTAATTGTTTTTAACTTTCTTTTGTAATGAATATAATGCATTTATTGCATCTAGTGGAGTCATATTAAGCAAGTCTAAGTTTAATATTTCATCCTTTAAATTGTTATCACCTATAGTGTCGAAACTCATTTGAGTTACTGCTATTTGTGAATTTGCTTCATTATCTTTAATTTTTTTAGATAAATCTTTATTTTCTATAGTTAATTTATCATTTTTAGATTTAATATCTTCATAGTTTTTAACTAAAGATTCATGTTCTAATTTTAAACTTTCGAATTCTTCTTTAAAGCTATTTTCTTTTAAATAACTTATTTCTTTTTCTAGTTTTGCTATATTCTCAATATATAATTTATCATTATTGCTTGATGAAATTTCTGCATTATTTATAGTTTCTAAAACTCTATCAATATCTTTATTTATAGCTACACTATTGTATATGTGATTTTTTTCTAAATCACTTAATATTTCTCTTGATCTATTTATAACTTCATCTGGAAGCTTTGCAAGTTTTGCAACATATATACCATAACTCTTATCCGCTCCAGTTGGTATTATTTTTCTTAAGAATATTATATTATCATCATCTTCTTTAACTGCTATAGAGTAGTTTTTAACTTCGCTAAATTCATTTTCAAGGTCAGTTAATTCATGATAATGTGTTGCAAATAATGTTTTACATTTTATTTTACTTTGAATATACTCAACTATCGACCATGCTAAGCTTATACCATCATAAGTACTTGTCCCTCTTCCGATTTCATCAAGTATTACTAGACTTTTATCTGTAGCATTTTTAAGTATATGAGACACTTCACTCATTTCAACCATAAATGTTGATTGCCCTTGAGATAAATCATCACTTGCTCCAACTCTTGTAAATATTCTATCAAGTATTGGTATATTTGCATATTCTGCTGGAACAAATGAACCAATATGTGCCATTAAAGCAATTACTGCTGTTTGTCTCATATATGTTGACTTACCTGCCATGTTTGGTCCTGTTATTATGTTTATTATATTTTCACCAGTATTTAAATAAGTGTCATTTGGAACAAAGTTTTCTTCTCCCACTATATTTTCAACTACTGGATGACGACCATTTTTTATATCTAATTTATCATCTTCATTTATATTAGGTCTTACATAATTGTTTATATAAGCTACAGTAGCTAATGATACAAATACATCTATATTTGCTATAGTTTTAGATACTTTTTGTATTCTATCTATATTTTTATATATTTCATTCCTTATATTTACAAATATTTCATATTCTAAAGACTTAATCTTTTCTTCAGCATTTAGTATTTTATCTTCTATTTCCTTAAGCTTAGGAGTTATAAATCGTTCTGCATTACTTAGTGTTTGCTTTCTTATATAAGACTCATCAATTTTAGCAGTATTTAAATTAGCTTTAGTTATTTCGATAAAGTAACCAAACACTTTATTAAATCCTATTTTAAGGGATTTAACACCAGTTTTTTCTCTTTCTTCATTTTCGATTTCTTTTATCATATATGCTCCGTTTTTAGAGATGTCACGAAGCTCTTTTAATTCTTCATTAAAATCTGATTTTATTATATTACCATCCTTTAATGTTATTGATGGTTCTTCAAGTATAGACTGATTAATAAGGTTGTATAAATCATTTAAATCATCTAAGTCTTTTATATACTCTTTAAGCATAGATGCACTTGATGAATTTATAGTATCTTTTAATATCGGTAATTTTTCTATAGAATTTTTAAGGTGAATCATTTCCTTTGGTGTTACTTTTTCAAAGGCAATTTTTCCACATATTCTTTCTATATCATATACATTTTTTAAGATTTCATTTAAGTCTTCACGAAGCATAAAGTCATCTTTAATTTCTTGTATAACATTTGATCTTTCATCTATTTTAACTTTATTAACTAATGGCTCTTCTACATACTTTCTAAGAAGTCTTCCCCCCATAGCAGTAGATGTTTTATCTAATACATGTAAAAGTGAACCTTTTTTCTTATTTCCTCTTATAGTCCCCGTAAGTTCAAGGTTAACTCTTGTAAACATATCAAGTACCATATATTCACTTGAGTTGTATATATTTATGTTATTTATATTTGATGTAACTTGCTTTTGAGTGTTAAATATATAGTTTAAAAGTATAGATAAGCTATATTTTATTAAATCTTTATCATCAAATTTTATATTGCTTAAATATTCATCGCTAAAATACTCATTAAGAATACTTTCATCTAAATATTTTTCGTCAAAACTTTCATTTATATATATATTACTTATTGTTGCTATATTTTGAAGTTTAGGTATAAAGTTTAAGTCATTTATTATTATTTCTGTTGGATGAACCTTAGCAATTTCTTCTACTATTTTATCAGTAGAAAGGTATGTTGCATTTGCTTCTCCAGTGCTTATATCAACATAAGTTAATCCACATAAATCACCTTTTATATATAGTGATAAAAGATAGTTATTTTTCTTATTTTCAAGTAAACTTCCTTCAAGTACAGTACCTGGTGTTACAACTCTTATAACATCTCTTCTTACTATACCTTTAGTTGTTTGTGGATCATCTAATTGTTCACCTATTGCAACTTTGTATCCTGCTTCTACTAATTTTGATATATATGAATTGGCACTGTGAAATGGTATCCCACACATAGGGGCTCTTTCTTCTAGGCCACATGATTTTCCTGTTAATGCTATTTCAAGTGTTTTTGAAGCTACTATAGCATCTTCAAAAAACATTTCATAAAAGTCTCCAAGTCTAAAGAATAATATACAGTCAGGGTATC
>NZ_CATXCO010000094.1:0-8529 GCF_958366745.1 uncultured Romboutsia sp. | reverse complement strand
GGTCTACCTCTTCTACCATTGTCTATTAAAGCATCTACTGCTTCTTGAAGCATTCTCTTTTCATTTCTTACTATGATATCAGGAGCTCCAAGTTCTAGTAATCTCTTTAATCTGTTATTTCTATTTATAACTCTTCTATATAAATCATTTAAGTCAGAAGTTGCGAATCTTCCTCCATCAAGTTGAACCATAGGTCTTAAATCTGGAGGTATTACTGGTATAGCATCTAATATCATCCACTCTGGTTTATTTCCAGACTTTTTGAATGCTTCTACCACTTCTAATCTTCTTATTGTTCTAACTCTCTTTTGACCTGTACTATCTTTTAAGTCAGCTCTTAATTCTTTACTTTCTTTTTCTAGGTCTATATTTTGTAGTAATTGCTTAACAGCTTCAGCACCCATTCCTACAGTGAAAGAATTGTATCCATACTTATCTACTGCAGTTCTGTATTCTTTTTCTGTTAAAAGTTGTTTTTCATTTAATCCAGTTTCTCCTGGATCAACTACAACATATGAAGCAAAGTATAATACTTTTTCTAAAGATCTTGGAGACATATCAAGTAAAAGACCCATTCTACTTGGTATACCTTTGAAGTACCAGATATGAGACATAGGAGCTGCTAGCTCTATATGTCCCATTCTTTCTCTTCTCACTTTAGCTTTTGTAACTTCTACTCCACATCTATCACAAACTACACCTTTATATCTTACTCTTCTGTATTTACCACAGTGACATTCCCAGTCTTTTTGAGGTCCAAATATTCTTTCACAGAATAGACCATCTTTTTCTGGTTTTAATGTACGGTAGTTTATTGTTTCAGGTTTTTTTACTTCTCCTCTAGACCATTGTCTTATTTTCTCTGGAGAAGCTAGTGCTATTTTTATCGACTCAAAATTGTTTAATTCAAACAAGGAGTTCTCTCCCTTCTATTTGATATTTGCGTTAATTAAATTTATACATCAAAGTCTTCATCTTCATAGTTTAATTCTTCGAAGTCTGTATCATCTTCAAAATCTAAACTATCTATATCTTCATCGTCATTTTCAATGAATTCATCATCTATTTCTTCTATTATATGATTTTGTTCTACTTCATCCATGTTATCTATAACATCTAATTCGAACTCTCCAGCTGTATCATCAGCATCTAAAGATTCTCTTACTTCTACTTCTTGATCTTCTTCAGTTAATACTTTTACATCTAAGCATAAACTTTGAAGTTCTTTTATAAGAACCTTAAATGATTCTGGTATTCCTGGTTCAGGTATATTTTCACCTTTAACTATAGCTTCGTACGCTCTAACACGTCCTACAACATCATCTGACTTAACAGTAAGTATTTCTTGAAGTATGTGAGCAGCTCCGTATGCTTCTAGAGCCCAAACCTCCATCTCTCCGAATCTTTGTCCACCAAATTGTGCTTTACCACCTAATGGTTGTTGAGTAACTAAAGAGTATGGTCCTGTACTTCTTGCATGTAACTTATCATCAACTAGGTGATGTAGTTTTAACATGTACATGTATCCAACTGTTATTCTATTGTCGAAAGTTTCACCTGTTCTACCATCATATAAAGTTAACTTACCATCTTCTGGATATCCAGCTTGTACTAATGCTTTTCTTATGTCTGATTCTTTAGCACCATCAAATACAGATGTAGCTACATACCATCCTAAAGCTTTAGCAGCAAGTCCTAAGTGAACTTCTAGTACCTGACCGATGTTCATACGAGATGGTATACCTTGTGGGTTAAGAACTATATCAAGTGGAGTTCCATCTTCTGTAAATGGCATATCTTCTTGTGGTAATATTCTTGAGATAACCCCTTTATTACCGTGACGTCCGGCCATCTTATCTCCAACTTTTATCTTTCTCTTTTGAGCTATATAACATCTAACAAGTTCATTAACTCCTGGAGATAAATCATCTCCATTTTCTCTAGTAAACACTTTTACGTCTACTATTATACCACCTTCACCATGAGGAACTTTAAGTGAAGTATCTCTAACTTCTCTAGCTTTTTCTCCGAATATCGCACGAAGTAATCTTTCTTCAGCAGTAAGTTCAGTTTCTCCTTTAGGAGTTACCTTACCAACTAATATATCTCCTGAATCTACTTCAGCACCTATTCTTATTATACCTCTGTCATCTAAGTTCTTTATAGCACTTTCTCCAACATTAGGTATATCTCTAGTTATTTCCTCTGGTCCAAGCTTAGTATCTCTTGCTTCACATTCATATTCTTCTATATGAATTGTAGATAATCTATCTTCTTTAACTAATTTTTCGTTTATTAAGATAGCATCCTCGTAGTTGTAACCTTCCCAAGTCATGAACGCTACGAACATATTTCTACCTAATGCTATTTCCCCAAGGTCAGTAGCTGGTCCATCTGCTATAACGTCACCCTTTTCTATTTGGTCACCTTTATTTATTATAGGAGCTTGATTTATACAAGTACCTGCATTTGAACGTTTAAACTTAAGTAATTTGTATCTATCTTTTACTCCGTCTTCTCTTTTTATTATTATTTCATCAGCTGTTACTCTCTCTGCTATACCAGAGTTCTTAGCAACAACAACTGCACCTGAGTCTTTAGCTGCTCTATATTCAACTCCTGTACCTATAACTGGTGCTTCTCTTCTAACTAGAGGCACTGCTTGACGTTGCATGTTCGCTCCCATTAGGGCACGGTTGGCGTCGTCATTTTCTAAGAAAGGTATCATAGCAGTAGCTATAGAAACAACTTGCTTTGGAGATATATCCATGTAGTCAACTCTATGAGTTGGAACTAGCTCAACAGCACCATTTTTAGTTCTACATACTACTCTCTTATTTACGAAAGTACCATCTTCTTCTAATGGTTCATTTGCTTGGGCTCTTATGAATAAATCTTCTTCATCAGCAGTTAAGTAATGTATTTCATTTGTAACTTTTCCAGTTTCCTTATCTACTTTTCTATAAGGAGACTCTATAAACCCAAATTCATTTATTTTAGCATAAGTAGATAATGAGTTTATAAGACCGATGTTTGGTCCTTCTGGAGTTTCTATCGGACACATTCTTCCGTAGTGAGAATGATGAACGTCACGCACTTCGAATCCAGCTCTTTCTCTTGAAAGTCCTCCTGGTCCTAATGCAGATAATCTTCTCTTATGTGTTAACTCAGATAATGGGTTGTTTTGATCCATGAACTGAGATAACTGTGAACTACCAAAGAACTCTTTTATCGCAGCAGAAACTGGTCTTATGTTAACTAACGCTTGTGGCGTTATAGCTTCCATATCTTGAACAGTCATTCTTTCTTTTATAACTCTTTCCATTCTAGAAAGACCTATTCTAACTTGGTTCTGTAATAATTCACCAACAGATCTTATTCTTCTGTTTCCTAAGTGATCTATATCATCTATGTTTCCAATATCATAGAATAAGTTAAATTGGTAATTTATAGAAGCTATTATATCATCTAATAATATATGTTTTGGTATAAGTTCTTTCATTCTGAACTTAATAGCTTCTTTTATTTCTTCTTCATCACTATAAGCTTCTAAAATTTCTTTTAAAGTCGGATAGTGAACTTTTTCTTTTATATCTAATTCATCTATGTCAAAATCAACATGTGATTTTATATCAACAAAGTTATTTCCTATAACTTTAACAACTTTTTCATCTTCTACTAATAGAGTAACTACATTTATACCTGCATTTTGTATATTCTTAGCAACTTCATAGCTTATCTTTTCACCAGCTTTAACGAATACTTCTCCTGTTTCAGGATTTACTACGTCTTCAGCTGATATTTTGTTCATTATTCTGTAGCATAGAGCAAGTTTCTTATTAAACTTATATCTACCTACTTTAGCTAGGTCGTATCTCTTTGCATCAAAGAATAATGCATTTAATAATGAAGATGCGCTTTCTACTGTTGGAGGTTCACCCGGTCTTAATTTTTTGTATATTTCTATTAGACCCTCTTCAACTGTTTTAGTGTTGTCTTTTTCTAAAGTTGCAGCTAATCTTTCATCTTCACCTAAAAGTTCGATTATTTCAGCATCTGTTCCTATACCTAGAGCTCTTAATAAAACTGTAACAGGTTGTTTTCTAGTTCTATCAACTCTAACAGATATTACATCATTTGAATCTGTTTCGTATTCTAACCATGCACCTCTGTTTGGTATAACTGTAGATGATATTAATTTCTTCCCTGTTTTATCTCTTTCTAAAGCATAGTATACTCCAGGAGATCTAACTAATTGACTTACTATGACTCTTTCTGCACCGTTGATAACAAAAGTACCTTTTTCAGTCATTAATGGGAAATCTCCCATGAATACTTCTTGTTCTTTTATTTCACCAGTTTCCTTGTTTATAAGTCTTACTTTTACTTTTAGAGGTGCACAATATGTAGCATCTCTATCTTTACATTCTTCTATATCATATTTAGGCTTATCATCTAAAGAGTAATCTACGAATTCTAATATAAGATTACCTGTATAATCTTCTATCGGAGAAATATCCTCAAATACTTCTTTAAGACCCTCTTCAATAAACCACTTATAAGAATCTACTTGTAGTTCTATAAGATTTGGCACGTCAGCTATTTCCTTTATCTTAGAAAAGCTCATTCTAGTCCTTTTACCTATCGTGACAGGATGTGGCATTCACTCTTCACCTCTCAATAATTAAAAATAAAACCATAGTTCATTGTAACGCATCTAATAATTCTATCATAACAACCAACTTTTTTCAATATGTAACTTATACCTAAACCCGTATAATTAATACTTTTTCACAAAATATGCATTATTTATTATGCACATAATTTTAATCTAAAATTCTATTTTTATGCATATTTTATTTAAATTTTATAAAAAATAAAAAAAGATGTCCATAAGGACATCTTTTTGAAAGAAAACTACTTAACTTCTACGCTAGCTCCAGCAGCTTCTAATTTTTCTTTTATTTGGTCAGCTTCTTCTTTAGAAACACCTTCTTTTAATGTCTTAGGAGCGTTATCAACTACTTCTTTAGCTTCTTTTAATCCTAATCCTGTTACTTCTCTAACAGCTTTTATAACTCCAACTTTTGAAGCACCAGCGTTTGCTAATACTACGTCGAATTCAGTTTTTTCTTCAGCAGCTCCACCAGCAACTGCACCAGCCATCATAACTGGAGCTGAAGCAGATACACCGAATTTTTCTTCAGCAGCTTTAACTAATTCATTTAATTCTAAAACTTTCATGTTTTCTATAGCTTCTAATATTTGTTCTATTGTCATTTTTAGCACCTCCGAATTTTTTTCAATAATTTTATTTTTAAGTTATTATATTACAATATCTAACTTTTCTAAATTGACAATTAAGCTTCTTGTCCTTCTTGTTTCTTTATTAAAGCATCTATTAAGTATGCGAAGTTTGACATTGGAGCCTTTAAGCTTCCAAGTAACTTAGCAAGAAGAACTTCTCTTGATGGTATGTTAGCGAACTCAACTATTTGAGATTCGTTGTAGAATTCACCTTCTACTACACCCATTTTTAATTGCATTTTTGGATGAGAATCCATGAATTCCTTTAATATTCTAGCTGGAGCAACTGGATCTTCGTATCCGAATGCTATCGCATTAGTTCCAACTAATAACTCGTCGTTGAATTGTTCTATACCAACTTCTTTAGCAGCTTTTCTAACTAAAGTGTTTTTGTATACTTTGTATTCAACACCAGCTTCTCTCATTTTCTTTCTTAATTCAGTTACCTCTTCAACTGTTAATCCTTTGTAATCAACAACTATAGCAGATGATGATTTTTCTAATTTTTCAACTATTTCAGAAACAACTTGTGATTTAAGTTCTATAGCTTTTCTCATATAGATGTGCACCTCCTTCACCTAATAAGGTTTAGTATTCGCCGCAATCTCATTTAAAAAAGCTTTTGATGGCAAAACGAGACAACAAAAGCTTTAGTAATTTCAATTTATCTAAAACCTCGGTAGGAAATTAAGCTTTTCAGCACCTACTGTCTACGGCAAATCTATTCTTTTTTATATCAACAATTGTTATATTAACATTTTTGTTTTTGCTTGTCAACAATTTTATTATTCTGCTATTTTAGCAGGGTTTATCTTAACACCAGGTCCCATAGTAGACGCTACTGTTACACTTCTTAAGTATTGTCCTTTAGCAGCAGCTGGCTTAGCCTTAACTATAGCATCCATTAATGCAGCAAAGTTTTCAGCTAACTTTTCTCCACCGAAAGATACTTTTCCCACTGGAACGTGTATTATGTTAGTTTTGTCTAATCTATATTCTACTTTACCTGCTTTTATTTCGTCTATAGCTTTAGCTACATCGAAAGTAACAGTTCCTGATTTAGGGTTTGGCATTAAACCTTTAGGTCCTAATACTCTACCTAATCTACCTACTACACCCATCATGTCTGGAGTAGCAACAACTATATCGAATTCGAACCAGTTTTCACCTTGTATTTTTTGAACTAATTCTTCAGCTCCTACAAAGTCAGCTCCAGCAGCTTCAGCTTCAGCAGCTTTTGCTCCTTTAGCGAAAACTAAAACTCTCTTAGTTTTACCAGTTCCGTGTGGTAATACAACCGCACCTCTAACTTGTTGATCAGCATGTCTTGAGTCAACACCTAATTTTATATGAGCTTCAACAGTTTCATCAAATTTAGCTGTAGCAACTTCTGCAACTAAAGATAAAGCTTCTGTAGCATCATATAATCTTGTTCTATCTATTTTGTTTAACGCTTCTACGTATTTTTTACTTTTCTTTGCCATTTTATTTTCCTCCTTGTGGTTATATTCGGCCTTTAAGCCTCCCACTTCTATCCGAAGTGTCTAATTTTTTAAAATTAGTCTTCTACAACGATACCCATACTTCTTGCAGTACCAGCTATCATACTCATAGCAGCTTCTACTGATGCAGCATTTAAGTCAGGCATTTTTAATTCAGCTATTTCTCTTATCTTAGCAGAAGATAAAGTAGCAACCTTCTTCTTGTTAGGTTCTCCTGAAGCTGTATCTAATCCAGCAGCTTTCTTTAATAATACTGCAGCTGGAGGAGTTTTTGTTATGAATGAGAATGATCTATCTTGGTATACAGTTATAACAACTGGTATTATCATTCCCGCTTGATCTGCAGTTTTAGCATTGAACTCCTTAGTGAATCCCATTATGTTAACACCGTGTTGTCCTAACGCTGGCCCAACTGGTGGAGCTGGCGTTGCCTTCCCTGCAGGTATTTGTAATTTTATTTGACCTATAACTTTTTTAGCCATTGAGCGCACCTCCTCAAAAATTTTCTATCTAAATTTTATTATATTTTTTGTATATTTTCAAACTCTATTACAAATAGAGTCTTCTTGCCAAATGCATCTATACACACTTTTGCTTCTCTTGTTTCCAGGTTAATTTCTTCAACAGTACCTACTTGTCCACTAAAAGGACCTTTAGCAACCTCTACTGCATCACCTATTTCTAAGTCTACATCAGGGTTTACTACTTTAGGAACGTCTATTTCTATGCCCATAGCCTTTACTTCTTCATCACTTAACGGTACCGGCTTTGAACCTGGTCCAACGAATCCAGTAACCCCCTTAGTATTTCTTACGATATACCAAGATTCATCAGTGATTATCATTTTAACTAAGACATAACTTGGAAATACCTTACGCTGTCTAGTTTTTTCTTTTCCTGTTTTTGTAGTCTCAACTACATCTTCAGTTGGAACAACTAAATGTGTTATATAGTCTTCCATTCCTCTTGTTTTTACAGCTTTTTCTATCGTAGCTTTAACTTTATTTTCATGCCCTGAATAGGTATGCACAACATACCATCTTGCTTCTTGTAATTCTGACATATTGTTTTCTCCTTTTCGTCTATTTCAGTATAAGCCCTAGTGCACCTTGTAATCCAGTATCTAAAGCCCACACTAATATAGTAGCTGAAGTAACTACAGTTAAAACCACACCTGTGTTTTTAAGTAATTCTTTTTTTGTAGGCCATGAAACTCTTTTTAATTCTTGCTTTGTTTCTCTTATGTAAGAGAATAAACTGAATCTTTTTTTAGTTTCCGTGCCTTGATTTGCTTGGGCAGCCACTTTACACTCACATCCTTAAATAAAACTATTTTGTTTCTTTATGAGCTGTATGTTTCTTACAGAATTTACAGTATTTGTTTAATTCTATTCTGTCTGGGTTAGTTTTCTTATTCTTAGTAGTGTTGTAGTTTCTTTGCTTACACTCTGTACATGCTAAAGTTACTTTAACTCTCATCTGCTACACCTCCAACTTTATTAATATAATAATATATATAGTTAAATAATACCTTAACTTATATTATTGAGGCATTATCACCTTCCTGAATCATTACCTTGTATAAGTTATCATAAAATAATAGTCATGTCAATGTTTTTGTAGATTCCATGTTAAAAAAAGAGGAGCATAACTCCTCTCTTTTTGTCTATTAATTAATCCACTAAAGAAGATTATTCAACTATAGAAGCAACAACTCCTG
>NZ_CATXCO010000093.1:0-8547 GCF_958366745.1 uncultured Romboutsia sp. | reverse complement strand
CTAATATCAAAGGGGCGATAAGATTGAAAAGACGATATGAAAGAATAAGTAAAATATGTAAAGACTTATCAGAAGAAGCATTTAAATCTTATGCTGGAAAAAGAGATTATAAGAGAGCTTTAGAAATTTATAGTTTACTTGCAACAAGTGATTGCGTTCCAAGTGACATATCTAATTTTTCAAAAAATATGTTAGGAAGTGCAGTCAATGGAAATCAATATTAAGATTAAATAAGAAGATAGAAGAAAATACTTAAGAAGTTTGAATGAAAGTAGCCAATAAAGATAAATTTTAATATTGATTATTTATAAATATAGCTTAGACTAAAGTATGTGTTTCAGTCTAAGCTATATTATTAATTATTTTACTAATTCCAAATATCCACTTGGATGGAAGAAGTATATATTTGAAGTTTGTTTATCAACAAAATATCCTATGTCAGTATCTACATCTGGTAAAAAAACATATCCTTGAAGATTTTTAGATTTTAGATACTCAAATTCATTTGCATCTCCTTGATATATATAATCAACCTTATCATTATATTTTATAAGAAGTTCTTTAGCTTGTTCTAAAGTTAACTCAGTTTGTTGATGTATTTTATTAGTATCATTTGCATATGTTAGTTTTTCAATTGGATTTATGAAGAATAAAGAGCTACATAAAATACATAAAACCATAATTAATTTTTTCATATAATCACCAACTTTTATAATTTAGTATATATATATTTTATTAACATTAATAAAAATATATATACTATAGGTATTTATATTTTTGAAAAACTTATGCCATAGAAAATAATAAATATTAAAAAGGAACAAACTCAAGTAATAAAAAACTATATATTAAAAGAGGTTGTTCCTTATAATTTAATTATTTAATATCTTTATATTTATATTCTACAAATTTAACTATATACATTTTTATAACACCTATTGCAGGAACAGATAGAATCATACCTGGAATTCCAAAAAATCCTCCACCTACAGTAACAGCTAATATAGTTAAAAATGGACTAAGACCCAGTTGACCACCAACGATTTTAGGTTCTATAACTGCAACTTCTATTTGTTGAACTAGCAACAAATATATAAGAGATAAAATCGCTATAGTTGGATCGTAAAATAAGTTTATTAAAACAACTGGAGTCATTCCAATAACGGGACCAAAATAAGGAATTAAGTTCATAAATCCTATTAGTATCCCAAAAAGTAATGCATACTGAGATTTTATAAAATAAAGTCCAATCCCAGATAAAACACCTACTATAAATGAATCAAGTATTTTACCTGAAAAGTATTTACCTATATTAGAGTTTAAAGTAGAACACACTTCTAAAGTAAAGTCACCGTATTTTTTACCAAACATAACATAGATAGTTTTTTTAGTAAATAATAGAAAATCTTCTTTTTCAAGAAGTATATAAAAGCATATTATAAAGGCTAACACAAATTGAACTATAAACTTACCAACTGAAAATGTAGTATTAAATATTTGGCCTAAGTATCCTGCAAATAAAGTACTTAATTTAGGAAGTGCTGCCACGATATTATCTCCTATATCCTTTAAAGTGTTAGGATCTACATTTTTTAAACTTTTCCCTAAATCTATTAAAAATACTTGTGTTTTATCTATATATATAGGTATTTGATTTACTATATCAATTATACTATTTATAATAACTGGTGCAGTAAAAACTATAGATGAAACTAATAATATTATTAATATACCATATGTAAATAGAAGTGATTGTATCCTTTTGAATCTTAGTCTTTTTTCTAAAAAAGCTACTATAGGATTAAATATATAAGCTAAAATAAAAGCTATTACAAATGGTGTTAAAAGTGATAAAAGTAAATTGACTACATTAAAGAAGTATTGATAGTTATCAATAAATTTAATTAATATATATGATACAACTACAGTCAGCACTATATTTAAGTAAAATTTTTTTTCTTTCAAAAATAACACATCCTTTAAAGATAAATTTTAGAATTTAACTAACATATGTATTATACAATAAAAATATTATTAATACATATATATATAGTAAAATATTTTTACTATACTATAGGAGGTGAAACATGTGGACTATGAAGTAATAGTTAAATATAATGGAGATATAACATTTTTGGAACAGGAACTAGGTGTATCTGTAGAGCTTCTTGGATATAATTATGCAATCATAACAGCAGATACTCCACAAAAGGTTGATAACTTATTAAATTATACTCAGATAGAATACGTAGAAAAACCATTCATATTAGAAACACAAGATACTCAAAGCTTCTCTAGTACAGGAATAACATCATTTAAAGAACGTACAAAATTAACGGGTAAAGGAACATTACTAGGTCTTATAGACTCTGGAATAGATTACAATATACCTATATTCAAAGATAAAGATGGCAAATCTAAAATACTTTACTATTGGGACCAATCTATTGACGGAAATCCACCAGATGGGTTTAAAGAAGGAACATTATATACTAATGAAGATATAAATAAAGCTATAAATGGAGAAATGCAAGTTCCTATATCAGCAACTAGTACTCATGGAACTCATACAGCAGGTATTGCTTGTGGGGTAGCAAATGAAGCAGATATGATAGTTGTAAGGGTAGGAAGAAGACAAACAGATACTTTCTCTAAAAGTACTGAATTTATGAGAGCTATAAAATTTGTTTTAGATAGAGCTTTAGAACTACAAAGACCAATTGCTATAAATATAAGCTACGGAAGTAATGAAGGGTCTCATAGAGGGGAATCTTTATTTGAACAATATATAGATCAAATGTGTTCGTTTTGGAAAAATAATATAGTTGTTGCAGCTGGTAATAATGCAACAAAAGCAGGACACAAGAGAATTAATATAAAAAATGATGAAAATGAAGATACCTTAGTTGAAATAGAGGTAGGTCAAAATGAAAAAATAATTAATATAAATATATGGCCATCATTTGTAGATGATTTTAATATATATTTAGTTAGCCCAACAGGTAAAAGTACTCAGCCTATATCACAAGATTCAGGCCTAATAAAAAATATTATTGGAAACACTAGGATAAATGGAGTTTTTTATCCTATAGCACCATATTCCTTAAGTAGAAGAATAACTATTGAGCTAAAATCAGACACTGAAATAATTCCGGGAATATGGACACTATTATTCACTCCTATTAAATTAGTAGATGGGAATATAGATATATATTTGCCAACATCAGAAGGGATAACAGTAGATACAAGGTTTTTAGAACCGAGTAAGGTTCTTACAGTAACTGTTCCGGGTACTGCTAGCAAAGTTATAACTGTTGGGAGCTTCAATTCTAGAACAGATGTGGTTTCTACGTTCTCAGGAGAAGGTGATGTAGATGGTGGAATAATTAAACCAGACTTATTAGCTCCTGGAGAAGAGATAGTTTCATATTTACCTGGTGGATCAACAGGAGCACTTACAGGAACTAGTATGGCAACTCCGCATGTAACGGGAGTCTGTTCTTTATTAATGCAGTGGGGGATTGTAGAAGGAAATGACTTATTTTTATATTCTCAAAAAGTCAAATCAGTACTTATAGAATATGCAAGAAGAAATCCACAATACACTTATCCAAATAATTCTAGAGGGTATGGATTTTTAGATTTGTCTAAATTAAATTTATTGAGCATATCTCAAAATAACCAAGACTATGGACTTTATCGAAGCAAGAAAAAAATAAAAAAAAAGAAAAATTTAAGGCAAGAAAATCTTATTCCAATAATAGGGGTATCATTTGAGAATCAACAGTTTGAAGAAGATTTAAAAAATTTAAATATAACTTATAGGTTAGAAAGAATTTCTGATAATTTTGCAATTTTATATATTTCACCTAGTGATATGCAAGCTGTAGGAAGTATAGTGAGTATATTATCAGCTCAGAAGATAGAGCCTATTATTAGATTAGCTTCTCTTTCTCAAATAAGCCAGGGAACAACTGGTGGTGTTGTTGGAAATGAAATTATAGGAGCAAACTTTTTTAAAGAAAACCCTAATATAAATGTTACTGGAAGAGGTGTGATTATTGGTATTGTTGATTCTGGAATAGATTACTTACATCCAGATTTTATATATCCAGATGGAACTTCAAAAATTCTTTACTTATGGGATCAAACCAAAGATGGCAAACCACCAAAAGGATATTATATTGGCACTGAATATACTAATGAAGATATTAATAAGGCCATAAGAGAAAAAGATGCTACATTATCTGTAGATGAAGAAGGTAGCGGAACAATGTTAAGTGGAATATGTGCAGGACTTGGAAATATAAATCCTGATTATGCAGGAGTTGCAAATGAAGCATCATTAATTGTAATTAAATTAAAAAAGTATGATGGTAATTATACAAATGCTTCATTATCTGTAGCAACAGAATATGCAGCAAAAAAAGCATTAGAGCTTAATATGCCTATAGTATTTAATATATCATATGGAAGTAATGAATTAGTTGCAATGACTGCATTAACTTTAAGAGATGCAGTATTTTTTGAACGAGGTATTTGTATAGTTTCGGGAGTAGGAAATGAAG
The DNA here is from genome assembly GCF_958366745.1 of uncultured Romboutsia sp. Classification (NCBI taxonomy): domain Bacteria; kingdom Bacillati; phylum Bacillota; class Clostridia; order Peptostreptococcales; family Peptostreptococcaceae; genus Romboutsia; species uncultured Romboutsia sp. The sequence goes on along the minus strand of NZ_CATXCO010000093.1, from coordinate 3,979 downwards.
GAAATACACAAACCCATACATCAGGAGTTGTACAATTTAATGGCGGTGAAGAATATATAGAATTAGAATTATCAGAGGATGACCCAGATGTAGAAATTCAAATATGGATGGACAGACCAGATAGAGTAAATTGTGAAGTGATATCTCCAACTGGAGAAACTAGTAAGTTATTACAAGTATCTTCCTATTCTTTCTTAACTGGATTATATGATTTTGAGCAAACTGAATACCTTCTAGTAACTAACTATCCAACAACTTTTTCAGGTCAACAGCAAATCATTATAAATTTAAAGAATGTTAAAAAAGGTATATGGAAGATTAAACTTATAGGCGTTGATATAAACAGTGGCATATACAATGCATATCTATCAAACAGAGTATTTTTGAAACCAGGAACTAGATTTAGGGAAAGTAACCCAGAAAAAACTATAAACTACCCTGCAACATATGAAGATGTTATTAGTGTAGGTGCATATGATACTATAAATGGTACTATATGGCCAACTTCATCTAGAGGGCCAACTATCGATTATATACCAGCGCCTGATATAGTAGCTCCTGGAGTAAATATAATAGCACCTTACCCAGGTGAAAAGTATGCAAGAATAAGTGGTACAGCACCAGCTGCTGCATATGTAACAGGCTCGCTTGCTTTATTTCTTCAGTATGTTTTAGTTGAAAATAGATATCCTAAAAAAGCTTTTACTCAGTCAATGGTAACTTATCTAAAAGCTGGAGCAACAAGGTTTGATAATACATCTTATCCTAATAGTGCTTTAGGATATGGGTTATTAAATATAAGGGGTTCATTTGAACAATTAAAATAGAGGTGATACAGGTCAGATGGAAAAATCGTATATTATAATATACAATATACCGGTTGATCGGTTAGAAGAAAATTTGAAAAATAATAATATTAATAGATATATTATATTAAATAATACAATAGTAGCTTTATATGTAGATGATTCTTTTAACGAAGATATATTAGATAGGATAGATGGTATAATTTGGTGGGAAAGATCAAGTGTAATGAGTTCATTAATAGAATTAACAAATAACTTACCAAATGGAGAAACTGTAAGAACAGCTGCAGGTACTGAGTATATATATAAAAATCCATATATAACACCAACAGGAAAAGATATTATTATTGCTATAATAGACTCTGGAATAAATTATTTACATCCAGATTTTATAAAATCAGATAATACTACAAAGATTATATCTATATGGGACCAAGAAAGCACTTTAAAGCCGCCACCAGAGGGGTATTTATTTGGAAGTGAATTTACTAGGGAAGAAATAAATGAATATATAAAAAGAAATGATTCTAGCCTAAGTGTAGATAATATTGGAACTGGAACTATAGCAGCTGGAATAGCAGCAGGCTTAGGTCATGGAAATTCTAATTATGACGGTGTTGCTGTAGATTCAGAGTTAGTAGTAATAAAATTAAAATCTTACAAAGATACATTTGCTAAAGGAAAAGTAAACTATGAGGAATCTGACTTTTTAGCAGGTATAAAATATGCTTTGGAAGTAGCTGATAGAGAAAATAAACGTATGGTAATAAATCTAACTGTTGGAGGTAGATCAACCTCAGGAATAGAAGTTTCTATGCTAGATTCTTTTGAGGATTTAGGGGGATCAGGAAGAATAGTAGTTTGTGGAGCTGGAAATGAAGGTAATACAGATATACATTATAGCGGTAACATACAGATGGCTGATAAAAGTCAAGATATAATAATTCAAGTTGGAGAACAAGTTAATTTAGATATAACTCTGTGTCCAATAGGTCCTGATAAAATAGGAGCAGCTATAATATCTCCTGGAGGAGAAATGAGCTATGTTATAAATTATACACCGGAACCATTTGTATATAGAGGAAGATTCAACTTAGAAGACACATCCTATGAAATGAGATATATATATCCATGGATAAAATCAGGAAATGAAATGCTAGATATAACTCTTAAAAATATAAAGCCAGGTATATGGACCTTAAGAATATTTCCGGAATTTATAATAAATGGTAATTATAATGTATATTTACCTAATAAAAATTTAATTTCTCCGCAAACTAGATTTACGGATTCATCATCAGATGCCACAATTACATTATTTGGAGTTATAAAAAAAGTAATAACTGTAGGTGCTTATAATGATAGAACAGATAGTTTATGGATAGGTTCATCAAAAGGTCCTGTAGTAAAAAGACAAATAAAACCAGATATAGTAGCACCAGGTGTTGATATAATAGGTCCATATCAAAATGATGCTTATAATACAGCAACAGGAACAGGAGTAAGTTCATCGGTTGTAGCAGGTATTGTAGCTATAATGATGAGCTATATAATTTCACAAGAAGAAGAAAGTCGAAATCTATTATTTTCAGAACCTTTAAAAACATTTTTAATGTTAGGTGCAACTAGAAAAGAGATATACACTTATCCTAATATGGCACAAGGATATGGAATATTAAATCTAAGAAATATATTAGCTGCAATTTCAAATAACATAGAATAACTGGTATTTAAAAATAAATAATGGTTAAAAATAATATAAACAAAAGAAAGAGGTGAAAAAATTGCAAAGTAAAAAAGCACAACCTTTAAGTGGTGAAGGGAATAAAAGATTAAAAAAACATAGACCTACTAATAATGCAGAAACAGCAGCTTGGGCTGATATAGATCAGTTAAAGCCTGAAAGTAAAGTATCTGTACCGTCTCTTAGTAATGTAAAAGAAGCTAAGGACTGGGTTGATAATGGAAGTAGATTATAAAAATAAAAGAGCGTAGATTATATCTACGCTCTTTGTTATATTAAGCAGCTGTATCTATGTCGTTATTAGTATTAGCATACTTTTTAGTCATATAAGAATAAACAGGTAAACCTATAAGAGTTATTACAACTCCTCCTAAAGACATCATTGTACTTTTTGCACCAGCAAATAATAATTGATTTAATACAACGAATAATCCACTAAATATTGCTATTAATGGAATTATAGGATATAGAGGTACTTTATATGGTCTGTTTAAGTTTGGATGAGTTTTTCTAAGTTTCATAACACCTATAAATGTTAAAACATAGAATGACCAAACAGCAAACATCGCTAAGTCGCTTAATAAGTTGAATTGTCCTGATAATGCATATAAAGCTGAAAGTACAGCCATTAATAGCGTAGCATTAGCTGGAACATCATTTTTATTTAATTTACCAAATATAACTGGTATAGTTTTTTGTTTTCCTAATGTATAAGTTATTCTTGGTCCAGTTAATAGGTATCCATTTATACATCCAAATACAGATACTAATATACCAACGTTTATTATTTTACCACCAATTGAACCAAATAATACTTCGGCAACTGCTGAAGCAGGAGAAGCATATTTAGCTAATTCACTAGCTGGTAATACCCAAAGGTAAGCTAAGTTTATAACTACATATACACCCATAACTAAAGATAAACCACCAACTATTGCTTTAGGTAAATCTTTTCCAGGGTTCTTCATTTCACCAGCTATAGCACCAACATTTATCCATCCATCATAAGCAAATAATATAGCAACTAATAATTGTCCTATTACTCCTGTTGGGCTTATACCTTCTGCAACTAAAGGTTGCACTATAGGATTATTTCCGCCACCTTTTATAAATCCAAATACTATTATTAATACAAGAGGGATTAATTTACATACAGTTGATACAGTTTGTATTGCACCACTTGTTTTAGAACCAAAAGTATTTAACACACCTATTAATAGTATAACTCCTACTGTCATAGGTATTACTAAAGACTCATTACCTAATAATATAGCAGCTTGTTGCCCGAACATAACTGATATAGCAGCTATTGTAGCAGGGAAGAATAATACAGATTGCATCCATCCAGTTAAAAACCCAAGTTTTTTACCGTATATTTCTTCTATATATACCATCATTCCACCTGTTTTAGGTATTGCAGCTGAAACTT
>NZ_CATXCO010000092.1:0-8584 GCF_958366745.1 uncultured Romboutsia sp. | reverse complement strand
AGGCTATAAGTATTATACAGTTTAAACTTGAAGGTGAAGTAATTAAAAGAAGACCTGAGTTTGAAATGGATCATAGATTGCTTTTAGATAAGATAAACTATGAAGAAGGAACTATAAATTTAAAAGGAAATATATATAAACTAAAAGATACTAATTTCCCAACTATAGATCCGAAGAATCCATATAAGTTAACGAAAGAAGAAGAGATTGTAATTGATAAGTTAGTATCATCATTTAAAAACAGTGAAAAACTACAAAAACATGTATCATTTTTATTCTCAAAAGGAAGTATATATTTAGTTTCTAATGGAAATTTATTAATACATGGATGTGTTCCTTTAAACGAAGATAAAAGTTTTATGAAAATGAAGCTTCAAGGACAGGAATATAGTGGTAGAGAATTAATGGATAAGATGGAAACTTTAGTGCGAGAAGGATATCTCTTTAAAGATAAAACTAATCAAAAACAATATGGAATGGATATTATGTGGTATCTATGGACAGGAAAATGCTCTTCATTATTTGGTAAAGATGATATGACTACTTTTGAAAGGTATTTTATAGCAGAGAAGGAAACTCATAAAGAGAATAAGAACCCATATTTTACATTAAGAGAAGATGAAGATGTATGCAATAAAATTTTTAAAGAATTTGAATTAGATACAAATGAATCTCATATAATTAATGGACATGTTCCAGTTGAAAGTAAAAATGGTGAAAGTCCAATAAAAGCTAATGGAAGAATAATAGCTATAGATGGAGGTTTTTCAAGAGCATATCAAAAAAAAACTGGTATAGCGGGATATACATTGATATATAATTCGCAAAGTCTACAACTTGTATCTCATGATCCGTTTACATCAACAGAAGAAGCAATAGTAAATGAAAGTGACATACTATCAACAACAATGTTAGTTGAACATAAATTAAGCAGAAAAACTGTAAAAGACACTGATGCAGGTAAGAAGTTATTAGATGAAGTTGATGATTTAAAATTGCTTTTAACAGCATATAAAAAAGGTATTATAAAAGAAGTATAAATTAGATAGGAAATTGATTTTTTAAGCTCTTGACATAAAAATATAATTAATATAATATTATAAATATAACTAAATAAAATATATCTGTTTAAATTAATAAAATGGATTGTTACTGATAGAGCAGGCAATACCTAAGTTAAGATGTACTTTTTGTACCTTGATTTAGGTATTTTTATTTGGGGGGCTAGAGACAATGGTGACCATAAAGAAAGTGTACAATAATAATGTTATTTTAGCATTTGAAAATAGTAGTAAAAAAGAAGTGATATTGACAGGGTGTGGGATTGGATTTGGAAAGAAACCAAATGATACTATTGATGATAGTAAAATTGAAAAGAAGTTTGTAATACAAGATAATAATTTTGAGAGTAAAGTAAATAAATTAGCAAGTGAAATACCAGAAGAGGTTTTTGCTGTAAGTAGTGCAATAATAGAATATGCAGAAAAGAATTTAAATACTACATTAGATGAATATATTTATATATCTTTAACAGATCATATATATTTTGCACTTAAAAGATATAAAGAAAATTTACCGATAAAAAATGAACTATTATATGAACTTAGAAGAATTCACAAAAAAGAATATGAGATAGGTAAATGGGCAATAGAATATATAAATAAAACTTTTAATGTAAACTTTTTAATAGATGAAGCAGGATTTATAGCAATGCATATTATAAATGCAAATTATAGAGAATCTACTAATAAATCATGTTTAATTATGAATATAATAAATCAAATACTTGATATAATAAAAAATTATTATTCTATAGAATTTATAGAAGATGAAATTAATTTTGACAGGCTATTAACTCATCTAAAGTTTTTTGCAAAACGATTAATAGATAAAACGGAATCGATAGATACTAACAATAATGGTTTATTAGAAATTGTAAAAGTACAATATAAAGAAAGTTATGATTGCGTAAAACAAATAAAATCATTTATAGAGGAAAACTATACTTATAAAGTAAATGATGATGAGGTATTATACTTGATATTACATATAAATAGAGTAATATCAGTTATAAATTTTAATAAAGAAATAACTAAAAGTTATGTATAACATTTAATAATACAAAAATATAATATAATAATCAAAGGAGATAAAGAATATGAGCTTTTTTAAAAATTTATTTAAAGGGAACAAAGAACAAGAGGTAAAAAAAGAACAAATAGTACCACTAACTAATGGGGAATTAGTAAATATATCTCAAGTTCCAGATGAAGTATTTTCAAGTAAGATGATGGGTGATGGATTTGCTATGAAAACATCTGATGGGATAATAGTATCACCAGTAGAAGGGACGATAGTAACAGTATTCCCAACTAAACATGCAGTAACTATAAACTCTGTGGATGGAAGAGAAGTATTAATACATTTAGGAGTAGATACAGTTTCTTTAAAAGGCGAAGGATTTGAGACATTTGTAGAAGAAAATCAAAAAGTTAAAGTTGGAGATAAACTAGTTAAAATGGATGTAGAATTTATAGAGAAAAATGCAAAATCTTCAATGCCAATAGTAGTATTTACTAATTTATCAGAAGGTGAATCAGTTAAACTAGTAGAAGGAACTGTTAAAGCAGGAGAGTTAAATAAAATAGAAATAGTAAAATAATATTTTGTGAAAATGTTTACATAGGAATGCTAGTGTGATATACTAAATATATAAAGTTAATACGTATAGCGTGTTACTGGTTATGCAGGCATGAGCTAAATAATTTATGGTTGCTTTTTATACCATAAATTATTTAGCTCTTTTTTATGCTCAAAATAACTATATTAAATAATAATACGTTGACAACATGAGCATAGCGAATTTTATTGTAATAATAGTTTTAATAATTAATAAAAATAAAAAAACTGCATAGCTAGAGAATGTAAAAATAAAAAATAATGGGGAGGAAAAAGAAATGCTTCAATACTTACAAAGAATTGGGAAAGCAATAATGCTTCCAATAGCAGCGTTACCTGTTGCAGGTATACTACTTGGGGTTGGGGGATCACTAATAAATATAGCAGCACTTGAAAATGCACCAGCTATATATCAACCATTAATTGCTTTTGTTAATATCCCAATGATAACTATAATATTAAAAATAATGCAAGGTATAGGGGATATAGTATTTGGAAACTTACCGGTACTATTTGCAGTAGGTACTGCAGTAGGTCTTGCTAAGCAAGATAAAGGTACAGCAGCACTTGCTTCTGTATTTGGTTTCTTAATAATGAATCAAGTTATAGGTGTATTATTAGGTGTGGGTGCTACACCATTAGGGACTTTAGTTTCAGGTGATGTGCCAGCTCAATATGCACAATATGTAACTACTACATTAGGTATATTTACTCTTAATATGTCAGTGTTTGGTGGTATTATAACAGGTATAGTAACAGCTACATTACATAATAAATATTACAATATACAATTACCAGCAGTTATAGGATTCTTCTCAGGAGCAAGATTTGTTCCAATAGTAGTATCTTTAGCTATGGCAGTTGTAGGTGCATTATTAGCTTATATATGGCCATTTGTACAAGATGGAATAGCAGTAATTGCATTATTCGTTAAAAATGCAGGACCAATAGGAACATTCTTATATGGATTAATAGAAAGAGCCTTAATACCATTTGGTCTTCATCATATATTCTATACACCATTCTGGTATGGATCATTTGTTGATGGTCAAGTTATAATAGATGGAGCGTGGCAAACAATTCAAGGTGCTAACTATGCTTACTTTGCTCAATTAGGAAATATGCAAAGTATAGTTGGTGCAGATGCAGATACTATGTCAACTATAGTTTCTGGAACAACAAGATTTATGGCTGGTAAATTCCCATTCATGATGTTTGGACTTCCAGCTGCAGCATTAGCAATGTATCATACTGCTGCTCCTAACAAGAAAAAGATTGTTGGAAGTTTATTAGTATCAGCAGCATTTACATCTTTCTTAACTGGTATAACTGAACCATTAGAATTTACATTCTTATTTGTTGCACCAGTATTATATGTAGTTCATTGTATAATGGCAGGATTATCATTCTTCTTAATGGATATACTTAATGTATTTATAGGTATGACATTCTCAGGAGGATTAATAGACTTTACTTTATTCGGAATACTTCCTGCAGGAGCTGGAGTTCCAACAAACTGGATAAGAGCTATATTAGTAGGTGCAGGATATGCAGTAGTTTATTACTTCTTATTTAAAACTTTAATACTTAAGTTAAACTTAAAAACTCCAGGTAGAGAAGGGGATGAAGAAGAAGCTAAACTTTACTCTAAAGCAGACTTCCAAGCTGCTAAAGGATTAGATGGAAAAGAAGCTCCAAATAAAGCTAATGGAAAAGATGAAATAGTACAAAAAGCTCCAGAAGTTTTAGCTGCATTAGGTGGAGAAGAAAATGCTGTATCAATAGACGCATGTATAACTAGACTTAGAGTTGAAGTTAAAGATAAATCAAAAGTAGATAAAGATAAGCTAAAAGCATTAGGTGCCGTAGGGGTTGTTGAAGTAGGTAATGGAATACAAGCAATATTTGGTGCTAAAGCAGATGCTTATAGACATGAGATAAATAGAATATTAGGAAGAAACTAATATAAAAAGGTATGAAGTTTAAACTTCATACCTTTTTAAGTATCAGATATAGGGTTTTCAAAATTATGGATTGTAGGATTATAATTACTTGGAGAAACACCATATACCTTTTTAAATGCTCTTACAAAACTTGAATAGTCATTAAACCCACATCTAGAACATACACTACTCATACTTAAACCATCAGATATAAGAGACCTTGCAAGTATGAGTCTTTTTTGTACGACATAATTATGAATAGAGCTTCCTATTTGATTTTTGAATTTTCTCATAAGATAATATTTACTTATAAAAAATTCTGAAGCTATAGTATCTATAGATAAATCATTTTCTAGATTAGAGTTTATATAATTTAAAACGCCCTCTATTGTTTTATCATATTGAATATCTTCGATATCTCTATTTTTATCGCTATTTAAAAATAACCTATTCATTAAAACCATTAATTGCACAAATAATGATTCTTTTAAAATCTCACTTCCAAATTCATTACTATTATTGCAATTTTGTATATCTTGAATTAGATTTTTTATAATATCAATTGATTTCATATTTAATCTAAGTAAATTATAATTATTTTTAATTGCTACCTCGAAGCATTTAAGTAGATTATTATTACCTTGAGCATATTTTGCCATAAAATCTGGATTTAACCATATAACTATACGCTCATAGTACTTATTTGGGTTTACTACTGGCTTGTGAATTTCATTTTTATTTACAAATAAAATATCCCATGGTTTTAAGATATAGGCTTTACCTTCTATATAATAAGTTAAATCACCATCAATTAAAATTACTATTTTACTGAAATCATGATGATGATATTCAAATTTAATATCTTTCTTATCTCTAATATGGAAGATTTTAAAATTGTCATTTAAGTAACCAACTTTGTTATTTATATCTTTCATAATCCACCTACCTTCTAAATTAGATTATAGAGCATTTTTTGCAATATAACAAGCAACTTAAGCAATGTACATAGTAATTTTGTATTTATATAATAATAAATATAGGTTTAATATTTGAATTAAAGCATAATTATATATAGATTAATATAAAATTTGGAGGGAAAAATAAGTGAAGTTAAATGATTTATTAAAAGGAATAAATATACTTAGTGTAAATGGTGACTTAAATATAGACATAAATAACATAGCATATGACTCAAGAAAAGTTAAAGAAAATACATTATTTATATGTATAAAAGGATTCAACTCAGATGGTCATAAATATATAGAAAGTGCTATAGAAAAAGGTGCTAAAGCATTTTTAGTACAGGAAGATATAAATATAGAAGGATATACTTTTATAAAAGTAGAGGATACTAGAGCATCTATGGCAAATGTTGCTGATAATTTTTATAACAATCCATCAAAAGAATTAGGAGTTATAGGAGTTACAGGAACTAATGGTAAAACAAGTATAACAACTTTCTTAAGTGAGATATTAAGTTCAAATAATAAAAAAGTAGGTCTTGTAGGAACTATAAAAATATTTGATGGTGATAAAGAAGTTGAATCTAGTTCAACAACTCCTGAAAGCATAGATTTACAAAAGCATTTTAGAACTATGATTGATAATGGATGTGACTATTGTGCAATGGAAGTATCATCTCATTCATTAGTATTAAATAGAGTAGATGAGACAGAATTTAAATTAGGAATATTTACAAACTTAACTCCAGAGCACTTAGATTTCCATAAAGATTTAGAAGATTACAGAAATGCAAAGGAAAAATTATTCTATAAAACGACTACAGCAAATATAATAAATATAGATGATGAAGGTGGAGCTAAAATATATGAAAATATAAAATCTTTAAGTACACCTTGCTATACTTATGGAATAGATAATAAAGCAGACTTTATGGCAAAAAATATAAAAATAGATGCACGTGGAGTATCTTATACATTAGTAACTCCAACATATGAAGAAGAAATATTTGTGCCAGTACCAGGTAAATTTACAGTTTACAATACTTTAGCAGTAATAGCAGCTTGTTACATGTTAAATATATCTAAAGAAATAGTTAAAGAAAGCTTAGGAAAAACTAAGGGTGTTGCAGGAAGATTTGAAACAATAACTAATGATAAGGGAATAAGTGTTATAGTTGATTATGCACATACTCCAGATGCATTAGAAAATATATTAAATACTGCAAAAGGATTTGCTAAGTCTAATATAATAACTGTATTTGGGTGTGGTGGAGACAGAGATACAACTAAGAGACCTTTAATGGGAGCAATAGCACAAAAATTATCAGATGTATGTATAGTAACTTCTGATAACCCAAGAACTGAAGATCCACAGCTTATAATAGAAGATATATTAAAAGGATTAGATAAAAATAAAGAAAATTATAGAGTAGTTGTAGATAGAAGAGAAGCTATAAAAGAAGCTATAGAAATGGCTCAAAAAGATGATATAGTAATCATTGCAGGAAAAGGACATGAAAATTATCAAATTTTAGGAAAAGTTAAGCATCATTTTGATGATAAGGAAATAGCACAGGAGTTTTTAAATAATAAATAGAAATAAAGGAGAGAGAGTATGAAATCATTTTGGAATAATTATAAGTCTTCTATAGTATTGCTAGGAGCTATATTACTAGGTGGTATAGTAGGCGCAACTATGGGAGAAAAAGCAGTAGTTTTAAAACCTATAGGAGAATAATTCTTAAACTTATTATTCATGACATTAGTACCATTAGTATTTTTCAGTGTTACATCTGCAATAGCTAATATGGGCGGAGGAATGCAGAGATTAGGAAAGATACTAAAGAGTATAGTTATAGTATTTTTAGGAACGGCTTTAGTTGCTGCTGTTATAGGATTAGTTGGAGTACTTTTAATGAATCCAACAAAAGGATTAGATACATCATTATTTAAAGATATAATATCATCTGCTAACGATAGTTCAGCAACAGAAAAAGTAGGATTATTACAACAAATAGTAAATACATTTACTGTAAATGACTTCTCATTACTATTATCTAGATCAAATATGTTACAATTAATAGTATTCTCAATATTATTTGGTATAGGTACTTTAATGGCAGCAGAATCTGGAAAGTCAATAGCTAAGTTTGTTCAATCAGGTTCAGCAGTTATGATGAAAGTAATCAATATAATAATGATGGCAGCACCAATAGGACTTGGATGTTACTTTGCAAATGTTATAGGAGAGTTAGGATCACAGTTATTATCAGGGTACTTAAGAGTAACTATATTATACTTAATATTAACAGCAGTAATTTACTTTGGTTTATTTACTTTATATGCATTTATAGCTGGTGGAAAAGATGGAATAAAGGCATTCTGGTCAAATGCAGTATCACCAACAGTTACATCATTAGCAACTTGTTCAAGTGCAGCTTCAATACCTGTAAACTTAGATGCAACTAAGAAAATGGGTGTTCCAGAAGATATAGCAGAAACTGTTATACCATTAGGAGCTAATGTTCACAAAGATGGTTCAGTTGTAACTGGCGTATTAAAAATAGCATTTTTATTAGGATTATTAGGAACTAATATGAATACTATTCCAATGATGTTAGCTATATTAGGTGTTGCATTTATAAACGGTGCAGTTATGGGAGCTATACCAGGTGGTGGATTTATGAGTGAAATGTTAATAGTAAGTGCATTTGGAATAGATCCAGCATTACTTCCAATAATAGTTGTTATAGGAACAATATTAGATGCTCCTGCAACATTATTAAACTCAACTGAAAATACAGTATGTGCTATGCTTGTAGCAAGACTTGTAGAAGGTAAGGATTGGTTAAAAAATAAAATAAATAATTAATATACATAAGAGTGCTAAATGCACTCTTATTTTTTGTTATATATCATTAATAATAAATATTGATTTATATAGAATAATCTAGTAAATTAAAACTTGGTTTAAAGTAAAGAGTATTTAAGGAGTAACAT
>NZ_CATXCO010000091.1:0-8683 GCF_958366745.1 uncultured Romboutsia sp. | reverse complement strand
CTTAGTGATTCATAAGTAATTTGTCTGATTTAAATTGACAATTCAGGAAATATAAGCTAAACATTTTATCAAAAATAAACTTAGTGGTTTGTATCGCTATTGGTATAAAGGTGATGTGGATGCTATTATTTCAGATGTTTATCCAGATACTATGAGTTTTAGGTGAATGAGATAAATATATTATGACTACCTAAGTAATTTAGGTGGTCTTTTTTGAATAACAACTTATTAATTGTATTATGCTAATTAAGAAATTTAGAAAATAAGGATTTATATGGAGAAGTTGTAATAAAATTTTAATATAAGTAAGAATTAAACCATCACTTAGCGTATATATCTAATTGATGGTTTAATCCATAGAAAATTATCTCATGCTAATGATATTTTTAGATAATTCATTAATACTATCAGATAGAGTTTGTAGCTTCCCTTCAATCCTCACAAGTAAATACATACTAAGGGCTATAGGAAAACCAACAGAAGCTATAAGATTTTGTAAATCAAATTCCATAAAATATACTTATTAAAAAATATAAAAGTTATTTCAATTAAGGAATAGGTTTTTGTTTAAGAATAGTAATTACTGATAGTCATGCAAATATACACCTACTTAACGCAATAGCTTATATGTACATAAATAGGTACATACTTAATATATGTGTTATTTAAATAAATGATATACTTGAATACATAATAAACACTTATTAGGTTCAAGTAATATCAAAATTAATAGAATGAGATAGATGAAAATATTCCTACTGAATATAAATATGCATTAAAAAAGGCACAGTCATATCAAGAAACTATATCAATGTCACCAAGTGCAATATATGACCAATTAGTATCAGAATATGGTGAACAATTTACAGCAGAAGAAGCACAGTATGCTATTGATAACTTAGAATAATTTTAAAGTGTATATTTATTATACACTTTTTATTATATATAATTAACTCGTTGTGCTAGTTAAATATAATCATTGAAAATACTCGCTTATAATATAAATATTTTTATTAGTTAAAAGGCTGTATCTAGGGTTTTCAACATATATAGCATATTAACTAGCACAACAGATTAATTATTTAAAATTAAAAGCTATATATTTATATTTAATTTTAATTCAATAATATTTTAGACAACGCTGTAAATTAACTTTAATCATTATAAGTAAATATATATTAAGGTATATAGTAAAATTTAAATAATATACAATATTTTATAAATGGAGGAATATATGAAATTAAAACAATTACCAATTGTAATATTATTATCAATGACACTATCTGGATGTACAAATACAACTTTTAATAAAAGTATGGATGCTGCAGAAAATGCATTAGCTAATAAAGAATTTGAGAAAGCAAGTGGGCTACTTGAGTTAGCTTTGCAAGAGAAAGAAAATGATGAAGATGCAAAGTTATTAAAAAATCAGATTGATGAATTGATAAATATAAAAGAATTGAGTTTAGATGAAAAATTTGATGAAGTTATTGAATTGTGTAATGAGCTAAAATCTAGAAGCAATATAAATGATATTATATTAAATGAAATTAATATTATGCTGGAAGATTTACGAAGTAAGTTAAGTGAAATAGAAAGTGAAAATTTCAGAAAAGAAATTGAAGGCGCTGAAGCATTAGTTAATAGTAAACAATATGAAGATGCAAAAGAATTATTAGAAGAATTAAAGTTAGATATAAGAGATACTACTAAATATATGGAATCATTTAATAAAATAAATTTATTATTAGAAAAGTGTGAGAAAGCCATTAAAGAAAAAGAGTCTAATAATAAAGTAACAAGTAATAAGGTAACTAATAACAATAATACTGAAACTAGACAAGCTATGCATATAAGAGAGGCTCTTGAGATTTTAGATGAAAAAATTGGACATATATTAGAATATTCATTTTTAGATGGTAGTGACGGTGGTTTTGTTAATTTCTATTTAGATGAAGCTCCTAGTGATTTCTATGGATACATACCTAGAGAGGGAGAAGGAATCTACTATGTAAATAAATATACTGGTGAAGTATATGAACAAGGTAGTGATGGATATATTAAAAAATTATAAATTTATTTTAAATTCTCTAAATAGATAAAGTAGGATTTGAAGTAAATATATGTAAAGTTAAATGATATTAAGCCGTATACATACTATATATAACCAGTTATATTCAGCTATATTTGAAGTTGAAAGGAATTATATTTAATGAATAATGAAAAAAAAGTAAATTATCCTTTATTAGAAAATAATTTAGAAAATAAAATATTATTTCAAAATGAAGATAAATGTGATAAGTATGATTATCTTGCAGCGGTAGGGTGCGGTGCAATAGGAGGAATAATAGATATTTTTTTAGTTGGAAGCCCTTCAGATAGTGTTCTTGGAAAATGGACAGACTCACAAGTTGATAATTGTGTAAAGGTTTTTGCTAAACAAATGGGATGGAGTCCAAGAGCAGGTCAAGAAGATAATCTTAAAAGTGCTGTAGGATTTTTAGAAAAAAAATTCAAAGTTAACTATGATCAAAGTCATAGTGGAGATGTGAATAATTTATTTAAAATGGGAACTAGAAATCATCATATGATGTCTATTGCTCATTCTCCAGATATTATTGGACTTTTCTTTTCAATACTTAATCAATTTACATCAACATCTTCATTTATTGCAGATGGTCAATTAATTACTATTGCAACAGATACATTTGAATTACAAGGTGGAGATTATATTTCTAAAATATTCTGTGGAGTAGCCAACTGGTTTGGACATGTAATGTCTGATATATCAGGTAGTTCTGGAAGTAAGATGAGAGGTTCTGGTGTTGTAATGCCATTTTATGAGTTATTTGGATTTTGTAAATTTGGGAAATTTAATGTGGATAAAGATAAACAAGATTTAGCAACAATTGCAACTCGTGCTTTCCAAGATGGTTATGATTTTAGATTTAGTTTAGCACAGTCAATACCTGTAATAGTAACTGATTTATTAATCAGACTTATATGGTCATTAAGAAGATATTTTCAATTTAAAAAGCCACTTAGAGAATGTATTCCTACACAAAGTCATGCTGACCTAAGAGTTATGTTGATATTAGGAAATGGAACACTATGTGTTATGGATGGTATTGATGCAGGTATTAGAGCAAATGGTAATGCTCTGCGATTCTTTATGAGAATGAATTTAGTTGCTTGGTTACGTTTTGTAATGTTAGTATTAAAAGAAGTATTTATTAGGATAGGTATTGCAAATTCTATGCAAAAGGGTATAGAAGCTTATAAAAGAATAAATGAAGCTTTATTAGTATATTTAAATGAACTTGAAAAGATAGATATTGAGTTATTCAAAAAAGAAACTGAAGAATATAATAAATTAGTAAGTACATTTAATTATGCTAAAAATTGTGATGAACTAAATTTAATGCTTTTAGATACATTTGATAAAATGGGATACAGTAAACCTTGGCAAGGGAACTTTGATGAACATATGTCAGATAAAAATGCAACATTGAGGTTTGAGTAATGTTTGAATGTGATAGTTGTGGACTTTGCTGTATGAATATTTATAAATCAGAGATATATTCAGAACTAGATAGAGGAGATGGAGTATGTAAGTATTTAAGTGGAAACTTATGTTCAATTTATGAGAATCGTCCTTTACTTTGTAGAATAGATGAATGTTATGAGTTATTTTTTAAAGATACAATGAGTTTAGAAGAATATTATAGATTAAATATAGAAGAATGTGAAAAACTTAAAAAATGTGAGGAGTGAGATTATGCCATTACCATTAGTTTTAGGAGTAGGTGCGGCAATAGCTGGTGTAGCTGGAGTTAGTACAGGTGTACATGGAGCTGTGAAGATGAAGTCAGCTAATGATACTATGAAAAATGCTGAAGCACAGCATGAACGTAACATTGAAAGATTTAATAAAAAAAGTGAATCAGCAAATAAATCTATGGATGATTTAGGTAAGTTAGAATTAGAGATTTTAAATTCATTTGATGAATTTTCAAATACTATAGAAAAAATTCAAAATAGACCACAGTTTAAAGAATATAATAAAGATGGTGTAAAATTACCTGAATATGATAAAGAAGAATTAAAAAAGGTTTCTGTAGGAGCAGGTGTTATTCTTGGTGGATTAGGTGGAGCTGCTGTTGGTACAGCTGGAGGAATTGCAGCTGCTGGAGCAACATCATCTGCGGTTATGCTACTTGGAACAGCTTCAACTGGCACTGCAATATCAAGTCTTAGTGGTGTTGCAGCTACAAATGCTGCACTTGCAGCAATTGGAGGGGGTTCACTTGCTGTTGGTGGAGGCGGTATGGCATTAGGAAGCACAATACTAGGAGCAACAACACTAGGTGTTGGGTTATTAGTTGGAGGTGTTATTTTTAGTGTTACTGGAAGTAAATTATCTGATAAGGCTGATGAAGCTCATAGTCAAATGAAAAAAGCAGAAGAAACAATCAATAATATATGTGCATACTTGACAGAACTTGAAAATACAGCAATTAAGTATAGTACTTCTATTAATAATGTTTATGAAAAGTATGTAGAAAATTTTGATTATATATCTTATCAAGTAAATGAACTTAACAAAGTGGATTGGAATGATTTTAATCAATATGAGAGAAAATTAGTAGAGAACGTTGTTTTACTTGTTGGACTTTTATATAATATGTGTAAAGTAAGCCTTGTTAATAAAGCTGAAAATGAAAATGAGATGAATACAGTTAATAGAAGTGATGTAAATGCTTCGATTATACATTCAAAACAAGTACTTAATAATTTAAATATGAATTAAAGTATAAGAAATATATCTATATAGTTATGCATACTGCCTAATAATATAGATATATTTCTTATATTATTAGGATAATTTATTTAATAAGTCCTATAATATTTTTAGATAATTCATTTATACTATCAGATAGAATTTGCAGTTTTCCTTCTATCCTTACAAGTAAGTACATACTAAGGGTTATAGGAAAACCAACAGAAGCTATAAGATTTTGTAAATCAAATTCCATAAAATATACTCCTTTCAAAATTTATAAAGATAAAAGCTATGCAACTTAATGCATAGCTTTTTATTATAAGACTAAATCGTATTCAGTAGTATCAGTTACTACTACCTTAGCTTCCACAGTAGCTACTATATTACCACCATTTGGAGCGAATATATTTTTTTCAACAACTAAGTCCATTGCTGATTTAATTTCTGTTTCTGTAATATCCTCTCTTGGATTATCAACTGATAAAGAAACTTTTCTATCATCACTTGTTAAAAATGACATAATAAGTTTTTTAGTAGTTTCCATAATTTATTCTCCTTTCTTTTTTATTTCAGTTACCCTTCTAGAGTGGTAGAATCTTGTTTTAATACTTCAAGTACAGTATAATCTTGAAGTCCCATAAGAGCTTGTGCTACATCATATACATCTTGATTATTAGCATCATATTTTAAGTTTGAGTAAGTTTTAGATTTTACTATAGTGTTTCCTGTAGAGTCATCTCTTCCAGCATCTAATTTTACTCTTAAGCTAGATGGGTTATTCATAGTTGTAACAGCCATGTTATTACCTCCTTATTTGTTATTTAATATAATTATAGAAAGTTTTAATTTTATGTTATATTAAAGTATTTTATAAAAAAATTTTATTAAGTAGTGTATATATGAGTATCTTTAAATCCTTTTAAGATAGCTTCGTTTTTAAGGTTTACTGCATTATCTTTATTATTAAATGAGCCTATACATACTCGGTAAAATACTCCATCGTCAATAATAGATTTATTTACAAATGAAAGTAGGGTTGATGATATTGTATCTGATATGTTTTTTAAGTTTTTATCATTTCTTAAATAGTTTTCTACTTCTTTGTTTGATATAAAGTCTATTTCAATTAAAAGAGCAGGCATTTTTGAGTTTTTGAGTACTGATAATTTTTTAGAATATTTAACTCCACGATTGGGTGTATTCATTTTAGTTGCTAGGTTATTGCATAGACTATTAGCAAGTGTTTGAAGTTTACTGTTTTCATTATATATCCATACTTCACATCCTTTTGCAGATGTGTTAGTTGCTGAATTTAGATGTATGCTTATAAAGTAGTCACAGTTTTCATTATTTGCTTTTTTAGTTCTATAATCTAGTGAATAGTATTTGTCATTATCACGTGTAGTTATTACTTTTTCAAATGCATTTTCAAGCTTTTCTTTTACCATCATTCCTATTTTTAAAGCTATATCGCTTTCTTTTAATTTTGTAGGACCTATTGCTCCAGGGTCTTTTCCTCCATGTCCAAAGTCTAGATACCATTTCATATTTTATTCCTCCTTAGTTTTAAAATCATTATTTATTAAAGGTTATAATAGTTTTTATTAAGTTTGATATAGAAGGATTTTATTATTTTGTAGGAGGTTAATTATTTGATGTAGAAATTATATGTATGATTATTTGGATAGGGGGGAGTTGTATGTTAGAGTTTTTAACGGAAAGTGATGTTCCCGATAGTGTTAAGGATGTGGTTGATGTTATAGGTATAGATGCTTTTAAGGGATTGGTGAAGTTAGCTGGTGGAAGTTTGTTGTATATTCCTAATGAAAGTAATTTGGTTAAGCCGATTAGGAATAGAAAGATAAGAGATGAGTTTAAGGGAAGTTATAAGGATATTTCTATGAAGTATGGGATAAGTGAAGTACAGGCTAGGAATATTATTAATAAGGAGTGAGTTGATTTAATTATATATTTATTTTTGAAATTATAGAATAAAAATAAATTATTTTTATGATACAATTATATTATTATTAAGTATCAGGAGGTGAGGTTATGAATACATTACAATTACTAGATATTCTTAAATTAGGAGAAAGTGAAGATTTAGAATGCAAAAAGTCTAAAAATGAAGTTCCTAAATCATTATGGGATACATATTCAGCAATGGCTAATACAAACGGGGGTATTATATTATTAGGAATAGATGAAGTAGATAATGAACTAATAATAACTGGAGTTGAAAATGTAGACAAAGTTATAAAAGACTTTTGGAGCACATTAAATGGAGAAAAAGTTAATAAAAATATATTAAAAAATGAAGATTTAGAAGTTATAGATATAGATAATAAATCTGTTATAAAAATAAACATACCAAGAGCATACTATAAAGACAAACCTATATTTATAAATGGAAATCCTTATAAAGGAACATATAAGAGAAATTATGAGGGAGATTATAAATGTCATGAGGATGAAGTAAATGCAATGATAAGAGATGCCTCAGAACAAGGCGGAGACTCTATAATTTTAGAAGGCTATGATATGTATGATATAGATGCAAATACTTTAAAGAGATATCGAAATAGATTTTCAGTAGTAAATCCAGATCATATATGGAATGAATTATCGGATGAGGATTTTTTAAGACAATTAGGAGCTATTTCAAAAAATAGAAGTACAAAGCAAGAAGGATTAACATTAGCAGGGCTTTTAATGTTTGGGAAGGGGTTAAGTATAAGGGAAGCTTATCCATATATAAACATAGATTTTAGAGATGAAAGAGATAGCAATGAAGAGGTCAGATATAATGATAGAATTACTATAGATGGGACTTGGGAAAATAATTTATATAACTTCTATACAATGGTAATTCCTAAATTAACTGAAGGGCTAAAAGTACCATTTTATATGGAAAATTTAACTAGGATAGATGATACATTAGTACATAAAGCATTAAGAGAAGCATTTGTAAATGCGATAGTACATGGAGATTATAATAGCCAAGGTACATTAAAAGTTATTAGATATAAAGATCATTACGAGTTTTCTAATGCAGGGAATTTGAAAATATCAAAAGAGGATATATTTAGTGGTGGAAATTCTAAATCAAGAAACCCTAAAATACAAACAATATTAAGGCTGATAGGTCTTGGAGAAAATATAGGGTCTGGATTTCCTACAATACTTAAAGCATGGAATCAACAACATTGGAGATTACCTCAATTAGAAGAAAATACAAATTTAAATATAGTGACACTGAATTTATGGATGGTATCACTTATACCGCAAGAGTGTATAATAAAAATAAAAGAGTTATATGGTAAAAAGTTTGACTCTCTTGATGAATTAGAAATATTAGCTATAGTTACAGCGTACTTAGAAGGACGCGTCACTAATTCAAGGTTACAAACTATTTGTAATAATCATCCTAATGATATTACTAAAATTTTATATGGATTAGTTCAGAAAGAGTTTCTTGTAGAGGAAGGATATGGACGAGGAAAGATATATCATATAAATAAAAATTACAATGAAACTGAGGATGCAAATATTGATTTAGACTCTATTACAGGAGATGAAAAAAAGCTATTAGATTTTATTGTGACTAATGGGTATACAAATAGAAGTTTAAGTGAAATACATCTTGGATTTGATAAAAATAAAAATTTAAGGTTGTGTAATAAATTAATAAATAAAGGATTAATAAAGAAAATAGGAACTTCTAATAAAGTAAGGTATGTATTAAGTAATTATAAAGAAGATGACGCGTCCTTATAAAATGATTTAAATGATGACGTGTCCTTTAATAACAATGACGCGTCATTATTTAAGTATGACGCGTTATATTTTACGCTTAAGGATATTATAATATTTTAAAAAATGTGGATAACTTCTGAATGT
>NZ_CATXCO010000090.1:0-8698 GCF_958366745.1 uncultured Romboutsia sp. | reverse complement strand
AGTTGCTTAGTGATTCATAAGTAATTTGTCTGATTTAAATTGACAATTCAGGTAATAATAAAAATTTAGCTCTTTTAAGTTATATATTTTTTAATATATTCATAATTTTTATTATGTTAAAGTTATTATTAAATATAAAATTAAGAGGGAACAATTAGTTCCCTCTTAATTTTATATTTAATATTTATTTTATCTTAAATGTAGAACATATTGCTTCTGTATATATTTTTGCATCATTACCACTTACTTGTATAGTTTCTGCTGTACATAATTTATTATCATTGTAAGTACATTTCTCAGCAGTACATACTATACAATCACAAGGTCCATCTGCATTAGTATTATTAGTTAAAGTTGAATAATGTTTTTTATCAAGAAAAGATCCACAACAAGTTTCACATGCTTCAGTTGCTCCTTGTCCTCCTACATTTATACGATTTGCATAGCAAACACCATTACTATTGTGAGAACAATTATTAGCATTACAATTTATTTTATTCATATAAATACCTCCTATGTTTTTATATTTATTTAGTAAAATATCTATCTAGTAAACCTTTAAAAGCTCTACCATGTCTAGCTTCATCTTTACACATTTCATGAACAGTATCATGTATTGCATCTAAATTATGTTTTTTAGCTAGTCCTGCTAATTCTTTTTTACCTGAGCAAGCACCAAACTCAGCTTCAACTCTAGCTGATAAGTTTGATTTAGTATCAGGCATAACAACCTCACCTAACATTTCTGCAAATTTTGCAGCATGTTCTGCTTCTTCATATGCTATTCTTGTATAAGCTTCTGCGACTTCTGGATATCCTTCTCTGTCAGCTTGGCGAGCCATAGCTAAATACATCCCAACTTCAGTACATTCTCCTACAAAGTTTGCTCTTAAGCCTTCTATTATATCTTTATCTATATCTCTTGCTACTCCAATTCTATGTTCATCTGCCCATTGCATTTCACCTTGAACTTCTTCAAACTTATCTGCTCCTACTTTACAAATAGGACAGACTTCTGGTGGTGCATCACCTTCATGTATATATCCACAAACTGTACATATGTATTTTTTCATAAAATCACCTCAAATAATATGTTTATTTATACATAGTTATTATTAGTATAAATAAAATTTCTATTCACAGTTTTTATTAAAGTAGTTTATATCTATATAATATTTATTTCTATTCATATTACATTTAATGATTAAAATACTACTAAGATTTTCATATTAAACTAAATATTTATTACATTTATCGAATAATTTATACTATTATTATTAGTAAATACAATAAAGCATAAGGGGGAAATTATTATGTCTAGAGTTGAATCATTAAAATTATTTGGTGATATTAGTAAAATATCTGATAAATATAAATCTTGGCATCTTAAGGATGATGAGAATGAAATAAAGGATAATAGAAAATTAAAAACACTATTAAACTACCATAATTCTAGGTTTGATCATATAAAAGAAAAATATGATTTTTTATCTTATCAAACTAAAAATGAACTAAAAAATAAAAGTAAAGATGAGTTACATAAAATATTAAATGAGTTTAATAATTTTTCTTATAAGAAGTTTTCATCTCTAAAAAATAGTAATATTGAGTCTACTACAGTTAAAGCTGTTATGTTTGCAACAATAGATGAGCTATCTCTTATAAATGAATCTATAAGAAAAAAAGACTATTTAGAAAATAAGAATTTATATTTTAATATATATGAAAATGTAGCTTTAAATGCATTTATAACATTTTTATCATTAAGAGATATGAATATAATAAAACAAGAAGATTTAAACGATTTATCACAGGCTATATTTACCCAAATTCAATCCATAGCTATTTCTTCTATATAAAAAATTCGCTTCGCTCATGTCGCCAACGACTTCGTCCGTTGCTCAAAATCTTTTTTACGCTCAAAACCAGTTGATTGATATTACTTACATTCAGAAGTTATCCACATTTTTAAAATATTATAATATCCTTAAGCGTAAAAAAGTTCTAGGATAATCTCCTAGAACTTTTCTTTACTTTTTCTTAAATAGATTTTCTATCTTTTTTCCAAAAGAGCTCTTTTTTTCATGAACTTCTTCACCACATTCTGCAGCAAATTGTCTTAAAAGATCTTTTTGCTTTTCATTTAGTTTCTTAGGTGTATCAACTATAACTTTTACATATTGATCTCCTCTAGAGTTTCCTCTAAGTTTTGGAATTCCTTTTTCTCTTAATCTAAATACAGTTCCTGTTTGAGTTCCTTCTGGGATAGTATATTTAACCTTACCATCTAAAGTTGGAACTTCTATTTCATCACCTAATGCAGCTTGGCTAAATGTTATAGGCATTTCAAAGTATATGTCAAATCCATCTCTAGTAAATAATGAATGAGGTTTTACATTTACAACTATATATAAATCTCCTCTTGGACCACCCTTACTTCCAACTTCACCTTGTCCTCCTAGTTTGATCATTTGACCATCATCAATACCTGCTGGTATATCTACTTCTATAGTTTTTACCTTTCTAACGCTTCCTTTACCTGAACACTTAGGACATGGGGTTTCTAAAACTTCTCCATCTCCACCACAAGTTGAACAAGTTCTTGAACTTGCTATATTACCAAATGGAGTTCTTTGTACTGTTCTAACTTCCCCTTGACCATGACATGTAGGACAAGTTTTTTTAGATGTTCCAGGTTTTGCTCCACTACCATGACATTCACTACATTCTTCACTTCTATTTACTTTTATAGATGCTTTTTTACCAAATGCTGCTTCTTCAAAGCTTATATTTACAGTTTGTCTTATATCCTCTCCACGTTCTGGACCTCTTCTTCTAGGTCTTGAGCCACCGCCAAAACCTCCTCCAAATATATCTCCGAATATATCTCCAAACATATCTTCAAATCCGCCACCGCTAAAACCTTGGCCTCCGAATCCACCAAAGCCTCCTTGGCCATTTACACCTTCATGTCCAAATTGGTCATAGTTTTGTCTTTTAGTTGCATCTGATAGTACTTCATATGCTTCATTTACTTCTTTGAATTTTTCTTCTGCTTCTTTATTATCTGGATTTCTATCTGGATGGTATTTCATAGCTAGCTTTCTATATGCCTTTTTTATCGCTTGTTCATCAGCATTTTTGTCTACACCTAATACCTCATAATAATCTCTTTTAGTACTCAATTTTGTCACCACCTTAAATTTACAAAAACTCGCTTCGCTCATATCGCCAACGATATATCCTTGTTCCCACCACTGATATATCCGTTGCTTAAACAAAAACATAGCTTGTAGAATATCAATACTACAAGCTATTATCATTATTTTAAGCATTCAATTTCATTATTAATGATACAATGCTTATGAAAAGATACTCTTTTCTTATATATTAATTATATACAAATATGTCTATATTTGTAACCTATTTTTCATCATTTACTTCTGTAAAATCAGCATCAACTATATTATCATCTTGTGGTCCAGCTTGTTCTTGACCAGCATTTGCTTGTTGTTCAGCTTGAGCTTGTTGATACATTTGCTCAGATATCTTATGGAACTTGTTCATTACTTCGTCCATAGCTTTTTTGATTTCTTCAGCAGTAGCACTTTCTTTTTCTTTAACAGCTTTTAATTCAGCTATTGCAGATTCTATTTGAGATTTATCATCAGCACTTACTTTATCACCAAGTTCATTTAATGTTTTTTCTGTTTGGTATATAGTAGAATCAGCTTGATTTAATGCTTCTATTCTATCTTTCTTTTGTTTATCAGCTTCTGCATTCATTTCAGCTTCTTTTACTTTTCTTTCTATTTCTTCTTCACTTTAGTTAGTTCCTGAAGTTATAGTTACTTTTTGTTCTTTTCCAGTTCCTAAATCTTTAGCAGTAACATGAACTATACCGTTAGCATCTATATCGAAAGTAACTTCTATTTGAGGTATTCCTCTTGGTGCTGGTGGTATATCAGTTAATTGGAATCTACCTAAAGTTGTATTGTCATAAGACATACTTCTTTCACCTTGAAGTACATGTATATCAACAGCAGTTTGGTTATCTGCAGCAGTTGAGAATACTTGTGATTTCTTAGTTGGTATTGTTGTATTTCTTTCTATTATCTTAGTCATTACGTTACCCATAGTTTCTATACCTAAAGATAATGGAGTAACATCAAGAAGTAATAAGTCATTAACTTCTCCAGTTAAAACACCAGCTTGTATAGCAGCACCTGCAGCAACACATTCATCTGGGTTTATACCTTTGTGTGGTTCTTTTCCTATAAACTTCTTAACAGCTTCTTGAACAGCTGGTATTCTTGTTGATCCACCAACTAATAATACATCATCTATATCAGATGTAGAAAGACCAGCATCTTGTAATGCTCTTCTTGTTGGTTCCATAGTTTTTTCTACTAAATGAGCAGTTAACTCATCAAATTTAGCTCTAGTTATATCTATTGTTAAGTGTTTTGGACCTTCAGCAGTAGCTGTTATGAAAGGTAAGTTTACGTTAGTTGTCATTGTTGATGATAACTCTTTCTTAGCCTTTTCAGCAGCTTCTTTTAATCTTTGAAGAGCCATCTTATCATTTCTTAAGTCAACACCTTCAGTTTTCTTGAATTCTTCAGCTAAGTAATCTATTAATACTTGGTCAAAGTCATCTCCACCAAGTCTGTTGTTACCTGCAGTAGCTAAAACTTCAAATGTTCCATCTCCTATTTCAAGTATAGAAACGTCGAATGTTCCTCCACCTAAGTCAAATACTAATACTTTCTTTTCTTGATCTAATTTATCTAAACCATAAGCAAGAGCTGCTGCTGTTGGTTCATTTATTATTCTCTTAACATCAAGACCAGCTATTCTACCTGCATCTTTAGTTGCTTGTCTTTGAGCATCTGTAAAGTATGCTGGAACTGTTATAACAGCTTCTTTAACTGGTTGACCTAAGTAAGCTTCTGCATCAGCTTTTAATTTTTGTAAAGTTATAGCTGATATTTCTTGTGGAGTATATGCTTTACCATCTATATCAACTTTGTAATCTGTTCCCATGTGAGTTTTTATAGATATTATTGTTCTATCTGCATTTGTAACTGCTTGTCTTTTTGCAGGTTCTCCTACTATTCTATCACCATCTTTAGTGAAAGCTACTACTGATGGAGTAGTTCTCATACCTTCTGCATTTGTTATTACTTGTGGTTCTCCACCTTCAAGTACTGCAACACAAGAGTTAGTTGTTCCTAAATCTATTCCTATTACTTTTGACATAATACTTTTCCTCCTATATCTATATATAAATCTATTAATTAATTGATTTATTTGCTTTTATAAATTTTTATTACTTAATTTTTAATTAAGCAAAATTTTATATTTAATCTTCATTAAAATGAAGTTTTAGGTTTAATTAACAAGAAACCTTAACCATACTTGCTCTTAATACTTTATTTCCTAGTTTATATCCTTTTTGAAGTACCATAACAACTTTATTTGGCTCAACTCCATCTACACTCTCTTGCATTACTGCTAAATGTAAGTTAGGATCAAAATCAGCATCTTGTGCTTCAATTTCTTCCACACCAAACTTTGTTATCATATCTTTTAATTGCTTATAAACTAGCTCTACACCTTTAAACATAGTATCTTCTTTATCTGTGCAAGCTTCTAATGCTCTTTCCATACTATCTATAACAGGTATTAATTCATTTAATATTTTTTCATTAGCAAATATACCTATAGTTTCTTTTTCTTGTTGAGTTCTTCTTCTATAGTTTGCATATTCTGCTTGAAGTCTTTTATATTGATCATTAAGAGCATCCATTTCATCTCTTAATTTTTTTTCTTCAAGTTTATCTTCTATATCAACTACATTCTCTTGATTCTCTTCAGTAGTTTCTTCATTCTCAACTACTTCTTCTTGAGCATCATCTTTAACTATTTCTTCTTCTAAGACAGTATCCTTATGTTCCAATACACTGCACCCCTCAATTTATTTTTTATTAAATAATAAATTAATATAATTTACTATTGCATAAATCCTTGCATAATCCATTCTTGTTGGACCTATAAAGCTTATCTTTCCTACTAAGTCCTTATCAATATTGTATGTTGCTGTAACTATACTACAATCTTTAGCTAATTCAAGATCGTTATCACTACCTATTATTATATTTACATTATCCTTTTGTATTCCTTTTGATTTTAACATACTATCTATTGTCTCTTTTTTTTCTATCATATTTAAAAAAGATTTAGCTTTTATTATGTCATTAAATTCTGGATAATTAAATATATTAGTTGCTCCATTTAAAGAAAATACAGCTTCTTCTTCAGACATATTATAGTTAAGAGCATCTATAAGTCCATCTATTAAATTAGAATATTCACCTATTTCATACTTTATAAATGCAATTAATCTTTCATCTATCTCTACTATACTTTTACCTAATACTTTTCTAGTTAGATTGTCAGAAATTATATTTAATTTGGATTGATCTAGATAAATATCACTAGTTAAATCTGCCTTTTTAATATCACCGTTATTAGTTACAACAATAAGTAGTATTTTATTCTCATCTATACTTACTAATTGTATGTGCTTTATAACATTTTTATGGTTTAAACTTTTAGCTACAGCTACTGTTGTATAATTAGTTAACTGAGATAATAACTTTGATGTTTCTTGAATTAAGTCTTTTATATGGCTTACATTATTTTGTATGCAATCTTGAATAAGTTTTTTTTCTTCATTACTTAATTCACTTTTACCCATAAGCATATCTACATATAACTTATATCCTTTTTCTGACGGAACTCTTCCTGCAGAAGTATGGGGCTGTATAAGATATCCTAACTCTTCCAAATCAGCCATTTCATTTCTTATAGTAGCAGCACTAATTCCTAAATCATGTTTTTTAGATATTGTTCTAGATCCTACCGCTTCGGCAGTTTCTATATAATCTTTAACTATAGCTTTGAGGATATTTAGTTTTCTTTCGTTTAGTTTCATTTCATGCCTCCTCGCTGTTAGCACTCATTAAATCCGAGTGCTAACAAGATTATATATATTATATATCATTATTTTTTAGCATTGTCAATAGTTTTTGACTAATCTATAAATTCTATAAATACTGTATTAGATAATTCTCTTCCTCTTTGTGTTAAAGCTATATTATTATTTTGCTCTATAATTAAGTTTAAATTCTTTAATTTGTCTAAAATATTATTATATTTATGCTTAAAATTCACATTAAACTTTTCATAAAATTCATCCAAATTAATACCCTCGTTCATTCTAAGCCCCATAAATATAAATTCTTCCATTTCATCTTTTTTACTTAATACATTTTTTTCTTCTATCGGTTTTTTATTATACTCTAAACATTTATTATACTCTTTTATATCACAAATATTACTATATCTATAATTATTTATATAACCTGATGCTCCTGGCCCTAAGCCCAAATAGTTATCACATTTCCAATATACTATATTATGTTTGCATTCATATCCTTCTTTTGCATAATTAGATATTTCATATTGATGATATCCGTTCTTATATAATGTATCTATCGTATAGTTATATATACTTATATCAACTTCTTCATCATTAAGTTCAAATTCTTTATTTAGATACATATCGTAAAACTTAGTTCCCTCTTCTAATATAAGTGAGTAAGCAGATATATGTGACGGATTTAAATTTATTATTTTATTTAAAGTCTCTTTCCATTCATCAAATGATTGATTTGGAAGTGAATACATTAGGTCAACATTTATATTATCTATTCCTACCTCTATTGCATCCTTATAATTTTTTTCAAATTGTTCATATGTATGTATTCTACCTATATACTTTAAATGATGGTCTTGAGTGACTTGAAGTCCCATACTTAACCTATTTATACCTAATGATTTTATAGCCTTTAATTTTACTTTATTTAAAGTTCCTGGATTACATTCCATAGTTATTTCAGCATCTCTTTTTATATTAAAATTACTATATATATTTTCCATAAGAATAGTTAACTCCTCAGGAGTTAGGATACTAGGAGTACCTCCACCTAAAAATACACTAGTAAATTCTTTGTTTTTAAATTCTTCTTTATATAATTCCATTTCTTTTTTAATGCTTATTAAGTAGTCTTTTTTCTGATTTTTCTCTTCTATTTTGTAAGAGTTAAAATCACAATAGTTACATTTTTGAGCACAAAATGGAACATGTACATATAATCCTAACATTTATTTCTCCTTATCCATTTATTCTCTTATATTATACCAATATTTTTATTTTTTACACTTCTTATATTCTTCAAATGTATAAATTATAAGCACTATTTTAAATAATTTAATCAAAAAGTCTTTAAGTTTATGTATTAATATAAGATACTTAAACATTTAACCGCTTATATTCTTATTAGTATTCATTTATCCTATGTCTATTATTATAAAGAAAGTTAAAAAGTATTTTGAAATATAGATATCATTATAAATAGTGAACCAATATAAAATGAAAGTTACAATTTTAATATATCTGGAACAGTTTATAGTAAGTTGTAAAAGTAACCATACCTTAGAGCCCAATATATTGAAATTTCTACTGTATAGTTGTTTTATGCCATATTTATAACGAAGATAGCTAAGATATCCTAATTTTTATAATAAAAATCAAGAAAAGGAATTTGCATAAATCTACAAATTCCTTTTC
>NZ_CATXCO010000089.1:0-8731 GCF_958366745.1 uncultured Romboutsia sp. | reverse complement strand
GTTTATTCAGTAATTTATCAATTATAAATGATGATAGTATATCTAAAATATTAGAAAATTACTATGCAACTAAAGATATAAAAGATAGAATTCATCAACGTTCTTCAGACCTTAGAAAAAGTATATCTATAAAACTTGATAGACTTTATAATAAATTAAATAAACAAGAAAAAGAATTAATAGAATCTGAAAATGCAGACATATATAAAATAAAGGGCGAACTTATTACATCCTACATATATATGATTGAAAAAGGTATGGAAAGTGTTGAGGTTTCAAATTTCTATGATCCAGAATATAAAAATATAAAAATATCATTAAATACAAACTTTACACCTTCAGAAAATGCTCAAAAATACTTTAAAAAATATAATAAATTAAAAACTGCAAAAAAAGAAATTACCTCTCAAATGGAAATAACTAAAGAAGAAATAGACTATTTAGAAAATATTATGCTTAGTATAGAAAACTGTGAAAACTTAGCTGAGTTAATGGATATAAGAGAGGAACTAGGTAAAGTTGGATACCTAAGATCTAAAAATAATAGTAAAAAAGAAACTAAATTAACTACTAAACCTCATGAATTTGTTAGTTCTAATGGTTTTAAAATTTTAGTAGGGAAAAATAATAAACAAAATGATCATCTTACTCTAAAAGTAGCTTCTAATGAAGATATCTGGATGCATACTAAAAATATACCTGGTTCACATGTTATCATAAAGACCGAAGGAAAAGAAGTTCCAGATGAAACTATATTTGAAGGTGCAATGCTTGCTGCATTCTTTAGTAAATCAAAGATGTCTTCACAGGTACCAGTCGATTATACTAAGAAAAAAAATGTTAAAAAACCTAATGGAGCAAAACCTGGAATGGTTATTTATGATACTAACAACACTGTCTACGTAACTCCTACAGAAGAATTAGTAGTTAAATTAAAATCTAAGTTCGATAATTAAGATATATTATTATAAAATCTCATAATGTAAAAAGAGTTAATCTCACAATATAGATTAACTCTTTTTGCATTTATTTTATAAGTTGATTATATTCTTCTTCAGTTTTAGGTATCTTTATTTCACCATTTTTTACTTTATTAGCTTCTTTATTAACATAATCCATTACATCTTGTGGTATTAAGTTTTTAGTATTTTCTACTATTCCAACTCCACCTTCTTTAAGTCCATATACTTTTTCTGCTCCACCTTTAAATGTTCCTTCTACTAAATCCTTAACTAAGTCATAAGATGCAACATTTAGTTTCTTAACAGCTGACGTTAATACATTCTCTGGTGCCAGGTCACTTTGATCTCTATCTACACCTATAGCATATTTATTAGCTTCTTTTGCTGCTTCTATAGCCCCTGTTCCTGAATCACCTGCTGCAGCTAATATTATATCTGCATTTGATGATTGCATTTGTTTAGCTATAGATTTTACTTTTGCTTGATCTGTAAATGAATTTACATATTGTTCTAATATCTGAGTATCTTTATTTGTGTTTGTAACTCCATATTTATATCCATATTGATGTCTAACTACTGATGGTGCTGGTAATCCACCTATAAATCCAACTTTATTAGTTTTGCTCATCTTAGCAGCCATTACACCAACTAAATATGCAGATTCTTCTTCTTTAAATACAACTGGAATGACATTTTCTTGTATTGTATCATATGTTTCATCTAATATTGCAAATTTTTGTTCTGGATAATTCTTAGCTGATTCCTCTATAGAATCTTTTAACTGATATCCAACACCTATTATTAAATCTGTATCTTCATCCATAAGTGTTTCTATATTTTGTATGTAATCACTTTCTTGTTTTGATTCTAAATATTTTATTTCTATTCCAAAATCAGCCTTAGCTTTTTGTAACCCTTCCCAAGTTGATTGGTTAAATGATTGATCATTTATACTCCCAGCACCTAATACTATTCCTACTGAAATATCATTTTTCTCTGTACCTTTATTTGATCCACATCCAGT
Organism: uncultured Romboutsia sp.; assembly: GCF_958366745.1. Taxonomy (NCBI): domain Bacteria; kingdom Bacillati; phylum Bacillota; class Clostridia; order Peptostreptococcales; family Peptostreptococcaceae; genus Romboutsia; species uncultured Romboutsia sp. The sequence continues at coordinate 6,745 of NZ_CATXCO010000089.1, read as the reverse complement.
TAATATAGATGCTGATACTAAAAAGGCTGTTGATAGTGATAATAATTTTTTAAATTTCATAATTGCCCTCCAGTAATTTTTGTGAACTTTTTTTATATGATTTTTAGTTTTGTTCGCAAATAGGTTTCTGTTTTATAATTTTTATTTAAATTTGTCTATACTTTTTACTTAATTTTTCTTATTAAATTTTTACTTACCACTATATGTCTATTTGATAATAATGAATTCCTTTGAATTTTTATACAATATAGTTTTCCTGTAATAAAAAATTCGCTTCGCTCATTTCGCCAACGATATATCCTTGCTTACGCTATGGATACATCCGTTGCTCAAAATATCATTTTTTACTTTTATAAAGTTATTGATATTACTCATATTCATGTGTTATCCACATTTTTTTGCTTATATAATTTCATTATACGTAAAAAATACCTATACATAGATCAATATTTTATTCTATGCATAGGCATCTTAATTTATTTATGCAGTTGTTGTTCTTACTTTAACTGCTTCTTCATCTTCTTTTGAATCTGTATTTGAATTGTTTAATAATACGTTTAATACTATACCTACTATTGCTGCTAAGCTAAGTCCTGTTATTGTTACATCCTGTGTAACTGGTATACCTATAACTATACCTTTATCACTTAAGTAAGTAGTTCCTAAACCTATCACCATTATTGTTGCTATTATAATTATATTTTTCTTATTTTTTATACATCCATTATCTTTTACAGTTTTTACTCCAACTAAAGTTATCATAGAGAATAATAATATACTTATACCACCCATAACAGCGGTTGGTATACTTTGTAAAAATCCTCCAAACTTTCCTATACAAGATAAACATATTGCAAATACTGCTGTACGTCTAAGTAATGATGGATCATAGTTTTTAGTTAGTGCAAGTACTGCTGTATTTTCTCCATAAGTAGTATTTGCTGGACCTCCTAGGAACCCTGCTACTATAGTAGCTAATCCATCTCCAAGTAATGTTTTATTTAAACCTGGATTTTCTAAGAAGTTTTTACCTACTACTGCTCCATTTGTTGTCATATCTCCTATATGTTCCATAAAAACTGCTAATACAACTGGCGCTATTATAACAATTGCTTCTAAACTGAACTTCGGTAATGTAAACTTTGGTATTTCAAATAAACTAGCTTGTGCTATAGTAGTTGTATCTACCACTCCTAAGACTAAGCTTAATATATTTCCTATAATAACTGCGATTAATATCCCTAATTGCTTTATAAATCCTTTACCAAAGTTATTTATAATAAGCGCTATAGCTAATGTTATCATTGCTATCATAATATTATTTGATGCCATATCAAATGCTGTTGGTAATAAATTAAGACCTATAACAGCTATCATTGCTCCTGTAACTTGTGGTGGGAAATATCTTTTTATCTTATCTACCCCAACCATTTTTATTACAAAAGATAATATAACATAAATTAAACCAGCTACCATTATACCACCTTGAGCATAAGCTAAGTCACCATTAAATGCTTCTTTAACTGATAATATCAATGGTATAAATGCAAAACTTGAACCTAAAAATACTGGTACTTTTCCTTCTGTACAGAAATGGAATATTAATGTACCTATACCTGCACAAAAAATTGCAACTGAAGGATTAAATCCTGTTAATATTGGAACTAATACTGTGGCTCCAAACATTGCTAATAAATGTTGTATTGATAATACTGTTTTTTTCATAAAAAAACCTCCCGTAAATTTTTTAGGGAGAAATTATTCTCCCTTTTTCAGCATCTCTGTACTGAATTAAAAGGCACTATATTTATAAATTTATGCTCTTATTCATTAATTGTTACTGAATCTTCACCATCAATTTCTGATAGCTTTACTGATATAATTTCACCTTTTGATGTCGGAACATTCTTTCCTACATAATCAGCTCTTATTGGTAACTCTCTATGACCTCTGTCAACTAAAACCGCTAACTGTATAGCCTTAGGTCTACCTATATCTATAATAGCATCTAATGCACTCCTCACTGTTCTTCCTGTATACAGTACATCATCAACTAGTATTACTATTTTATCATCTATACTAAATTGTACATTTGAACCGTTTATCACTGGGTCAACATCTATCTTTTTTAAATCATCTCTATATAGAGTTATATCTACTTCACCAGTATTTACTGATGCTCCTTCTATTTGTTGTATTTTTTTACCTATTCGATCTGCTATAGGAACACCTCTAGTTTTTATTCCTACTAAAACAACATCTTCTATACCTTTGTTTCTTTCTATTATCTCATGACTGATTCTAGTTATAGCTCTTCCAATTGCTTTTTCATCCATTAATTGGGCCTTTTCTTTCATCTGTGACCTCCTAGTAATTTTTGTAAAATCTAAAAAGCTTCTTATCATAAGACAAGAAGCTATATATACAAATATGCTTAATAAAATACTAATAGTATTTTTTCTTGCCTTATGATATCTCTGTATCATTTAAAGGTATACTTTCATTATAATCATTATATATTCAACATATATATATTTCAAGCATTATTTCAACTTATTTAATATATCTTGAAAATACTTTGGTAGCTCCGAATCAAATTCAACATATTCTTTAGTTGTAGGATGTATAAATCCTAATTTTTTAGCATGTAAAGTTTGTCCTTTTAACTTAAATTTATTATTTTTAGGTCCATATACTTCATCTCCTAATAAAGGATGATTTATTGATAATGCATGAACTCTTATTTGATGAGTTCTTCCTGTTTCAAGCCTTGCCTTCATATGAGTAAAGTTTTCATACCTTTTAATAACTTCAAAATGAGTTATTGCATTTTTACCATCTTTAACAACTGCCATTTTTAATCTATCCTTAGGATTTCTTCCTATAGGTTTATTTACTGTTATTTTATCTTCTTTAACTACACCATGGCATATAAATTGGTATTCTCTTGTAATAGAATGTTCTTTTAGCTGTTCTGCTAAACTATTATGTGCATTATTATTCTTAGCTATCATTAAAAGTCCAGAAGTATCTTTGTCTATTCTATGAACTATTCCAGGTCTTATTACTCCATTTATAGATGATAAATTTTCTTTACAATGATATAATATAGCATTTACTAATGTTCCCTCATAATTTCCTGGAGCAGGATGAACTACCATATCTTGAGGTTTATTTACTATAAGCACATCTTTATCTTCATATACTATGTTTATCGGTATATCTTGAGGTATTACCTCTAAAAGCTTCGGTGCTGGTATTTGTATAACTATTTTGTCATCTTCTTTTACTAAGTACTTTGCTTTTTCTATTTTATCATTAACAGTTACTTTTTTATCTTTTATTAGTTTTTGTATATAACTTCTAGACATATCTCCTAATTGCTCGGAAAGATATACATCTAATCTATCTCCTTCTTCCTCTTCTATTACTATAAACTCTTTTACTTCATCCATTTTTACACCTACTTCTGCTTTTCTTTATTGTCATCATAAAATAATATGTATATACATAAAAGTATTGTACCTAAAACTACAAATATATCTGCTATATTAAATACGTACTCCCATATTATTCTAAAGTCAAAATAATCAACTACAAACCCAAGCCTTACTCTATCTATTAGATTCCCTATAGCACCGGATATTATAAGGAGTATTCCAACTTTTCCAACTGTATCTACTTTTTTTGTATGTAAATAGTATAATCCATATATAGATGCTACAAGCGCTACGATTATAAATATTATTTGGTTATTTTGGAACATTCCAAATGCTGCACCTCTATTTTCTACATATGTAAGATGGAATACATTTTGTATTATAGGTATACTCCTTATATCTTTTAAGTAATTTAGTGCTAATAATTTAGATATTTGATCTATACCTATTAATAAAATTATTATCAATTCATATATCAATATTTTTTCCTCCCTGATAAATATATATTATTATTATACAAAAAAAAGCTTCCTAATTGGAAGCCTCTATTATTGTTTTTGCATTGTTTGCTCTTTCTCTAGGTTTTCTATAAGCTCTGATACTGTAACAAACTTATATCCCATTTCTTTTAACTTTGGTATAACAATCTCTAGTGCTTGTACTGTTTGAGATTTTTTATTTCTTAAGTTATTGTAATCATGTAAAAGTATTATAGTCCCATTTTGAACTTTAGAAGTTATTGTATCTACAATGTAATAAACACCTGGATTTGACCAATCTCTTGGATCTAAATTAGACCATAAAACTATATTCATATCCTTTTCTTTTACTATGTTACACATAGCTTTGCTTATTGCTCTATATGGAGGTCTAAATAGTTTAGGTTCTTCCCCTATAACCTTTTTCACTGCTTGCTGTGTATTATTTATTTCTTTATATATATCGTTATATCCTTTTTTAGAAACATTTATATGTGTAAAGGTATGATTCCCTATTTCATGGCCTTCCTCATGTTGTCTTTTTAAAATTTCAGCATTCCATTCAACATTTTCTCCTACTACAAAAAATGTTGCTTTTACATTATTTTTCTTTAATATATCTAAAACTTGTGGAGTAAAATCTTTATCTGGACCGTCATCAAAAGTTAATGCGATTACTTTTTCATCTTCATTTCCATGTTTTATAATTATATCTTCATAATCATTCATTATATCTTGACTTATATTTGAAACTTCTAAATCTTTCTCATTATTGTATTTATAAACATAAATACCTGTAATTAAAAGTAAGGCTACCGAAAACTGAATAATAATCTTTTTCATGATAGACACCTCTTTTCTTCAGACTAATCCCTATCTGACTCATCTTTAGGCATTTTATTCATTTCATTTAACTTCATAACTGTTTCATCATAAAACATATATCCTTTATTTATTAATCTTTGATTTTCTTCTCTACTTGTTAAATGTAAATCTGGTTGATTTTTTGCACAATTAGAGCATAAGTTAGTTTCAGGGAGTATATCTAATCTATCTTTATCTATTTGCTGATGACAAATATCACATATACCATAAGTTCCATTTTCAATTTTGTATAGTGCGTCTTCAATATTATTTAACTTTCCTTCTTCATGATTAGTTAGACTATTTTGCATATCCTGCATATATACCTCTGTTCCTATATCTGCTGGATGATTATCATAGCTTGATAATTCACCTGAAGTATATCTTTCACTAGTATGATTAGTTATATTCCCAAAAACTGTATTATCCCTCATTTCACTTATTAATCCAGTTAATTTTTCTTTTTCCTTTAAAAGTTTTTCCTTATATTTATTTATATTCATATTTATCTACCCTCTCTATATTGATCTACTATATTTATAAGTTTTGCTATAAATGCACCTATTACAGGCAAATCTACCCATGTACTTAATAAGTAAAGCACTAACGCTGCTAAGACTGTAAAGCCTATCGCTTGGCCAAATCCTTTCCCTAATCCTGCTACAAAATTTATTAAAAATAACCTTCTTTTACTATCTGTTAGCATCATATATTCTCTAATTCTACTTCTCTCAATTATTAAAATTAATCTTTCTAAATACCTTCTTATAAGTCCTAAATCTTCTGATGTTATTTCACATAAATTTAATTCATTCATAACTTTATCAAGGTCTTTCATATTTATAGGATTTTGATTTTCTAGGTTATTATCTTCTTTATATTTAATATGCCTCACTTCCTTTTTTGTAAAAAGATAATACGTAAATATTATGTGAAAAAGTTAATCATTGTATGTGCATCTGAGTAAAAAATTCACTTAGCTCATATTTTCAGTAACTTTTTATGTAATAGAAAAAGGAGTTGAAATATTATCATTTCAACTCCCTTTTATCACATCTTATAAAAATTTTCTTTCTATTAATCCAACTTTTTTATAAACTTTTCTTAAAGTTTTTCTAGCTTGTCTTTCAGCTTTTTCCGCACCTATAGCATATACTTTTTCTAAATAATCTTTATTATTTAAAAGATCATTATACTGCTCCCTTATAGGTCTTAAACTTTCAACTATAACTTCGGCTACATCTTCTTTGAATATTCCGTATCCTTTACCTTCATACATAGCCACTAATTCTTCTATAGATTTGTTACCTAATTTAGAATATATTTCTAATAAGTTTTTTATTCCTGGTTGTTCATCATTATAACTTATTACTCCTAATGAATCTGTGACACTTCTTTTTATTTTTCTTCTTATAGTGTCTGCATCATCTGCTAAAAGTATAAATGCATTTTCATTTTCATCAGATTTACTCATTTTCTTTTTAGGTTCTTGTAAGCTCATTACTCTACCTACTTCTTTTGGTATATATGGCTCTGGTATTTTAAATGTAGGTGAGTATCTATTATTAAATCTAGTAGCTAAGTCTCTAGCTAATTCTAAATGTTGCTTTTGATCTTCTCCAACTGGTACTAAGTCTGTTTGATATAATAATATATCTGCTGCCATTAATACTGGATATGTAAATAATCCTGCATTTAAGTTTGCTTCACTTTTTTGTGATTTATCTTTAAACTGAGTCATTCTACTTAACTCACCCATATAAGTCATTGTATTTAATATCCACATAAGTTCTGCATGAGCACTTACATGAGATTGTATAAATATAGTATTTTTTTCTGGATCTAGTCCACAAGCTAAATATTGAGCTAATAATTGCATTGTATTTGCTCTTAGATTGTTTGCTTCTTGTGGTACTGTTATTGCATGTAAATCAACTACGCTGTAAAAACAATCATATTCAT
>NZ_CATXCO010000088.1:0-8915 GCF_958366745.1 uncultured Romboutsia sp. | reverse complement strand
TTCTATCCTCTTCTATTAATTTAGTTGCTATAACTGCTAATTGACCTTGCCCGATAGAACCTACTTCTGAATCTATTACAGCAATCCTTCTTGTTTTATCATTTTGCTCACACATATTTTGTGCCAAACTTGCTGTATAGTATGTTGATGATAATTGAGAAGATATTGTTATAACTATTAAATCTTCATCACCTTCATAATTTTCTAAAAAGGTTTCTGTTGATGGATGCGAAGTTTTTGGAAGTTCTTTGGATAGTGACATTTTCTTGTAAAATTCACTATTTTTCACACTCCTATCAACAAACGTTTCATCTCCAATGTGAATATTTAAAGGTATTACTGTAATTCCATACTTTTTAACTAGTTCTGTACTTAAATCACAAGCACTATCTGTAATTACTCTAATGTTTCGCATAATTTCCTCTCCTTGTTATATAAACTGCCAATATTCCTTACTTTAATTTTATATATTTTTTTTACTCGTGTCAATTTTTATCGTTTATCGCCTGTAAATAATGATTATATTTTTGTTGTTTAGTAATTATTGTATATAAAAAATGCTAGAGACTAATCTCTAGCATTTTTCATATAATCACTGGTTTCAGTTGGAAGTCCTTTTTTTCTTAATTTAGACTCTGTTATATCTTTTATTATAGAATATATTATAGCAAATAACGGAACACCTATTATCATACCAACTAATCCTAATATTTTTCCTGCCACTAAAAGTGCAAATAATATCCAAAATGCTGATATTCCTATAGAATCTCCTAATATCTTAGGTCCTATAACATTACCATCTAATTGTTGTATTATAAGTATTATAAGTAAGAACCATAGTGCCTTAACTGGTGATACAAACATTATTATTACAAATGATGGTATAGCACCAAAGAACGGTCCGAAAAATGGTATTATATTAGTTATACCAATTATAACAGATATAAGTATTGTATATGGCATTTTAAATATTGTAAGTATTATAAATGTTAGTATACCTATTATAGCGGAATCTATTATTTTACCACTTAAAAATTTACCAAATGTATCATTAGTTCTATGAGCAAGATCTATTGCTACTTGTGAATGTTCTTCATTAAATAATGCACAAGTTATTTTTCTACTTAAAGCACAGAACTTTTCTTTATCTATTAATTAGTATATTGATACAATTAATCCTAAAACTATATTCCATATACTTGATGCTACCACTTTAAGTACGTTTCCAAGTATCGGAAGTACATTAGTTACTACGTTTATAGTATATGTTACTATTTCGTTCCACTTTTCCATAGCCATTCCTACATATTCATTGTTTGCATCTAAATTTCTAGTTAGCTCTTCTATTAATTTAGTTGCATTTGACACATATGTAGGTACATCATTAACAAGTCCTGCTATACTATCTACTAATTGAGGAAGAACAAACTGCATAAATAAAGCAATTATAAAAAATACTGTTAAGTATGTAAGTACTATAGATATTCCTCTCTTAGATTTTTTCTTTAGATTTTTAACTAAATCAAATACTAATACTTTTTCTTCATAAAATACTAATATAAAGTTGAATAAATATGACATTACAAATCCTATTATAAATGGTTGTAATGTAGATACTACCCACCCTAATTTAGTAGTAAATGCATCAATTTCACCTATTATACTAAAAAATATTATGCTAGCACATATTACTAAAAATGCATAGACTGATATAGTTGTGTACTTTTTATTCCAATCTATCTTCATAAAATCCTCCATAAAATTTAGTGACTTAAATTCAACCGCACTATTTTAGGTACGTAAGTGTAATATATCATATCTAATTAAACTTGTCATTAAATTTATGTTAAATATAATATGTATTTTAGTAACATTATAATTTGATCTATTATAGAGTGTCTCTTTTTTGTCAATTTAATCATATATCTATAGTATGTAGTTATGAACTACTAAAATATTTATCATGGAGTGTTGTTTATGCATAAAGACTATATTAGCAAAGACAAAATTTGTGGTTGCCAAACTTCAAAACCATCATGTAAAACTAAAAAGAAAGATTATTGCAACGTAAAACCTGATATGGAATCTATGTTTGTATATCCTATAAACTTATGTGACGTTCAAATATATCAGATATTATGTCAATGCATGGGAAGAGTTGTTGGTTTAAAATTAGTAGATAGCGACTGTATACTAAGATTAAAAATAAAACAAGTAAATCAATGTGCTGTTATGGGTAAAACTTGCTCTGGAAAAGGACCTATATATGTTAAATTATCTTCTATACAATATGTAGATTTAGGAAAAGAAACTTATGTAAATCCATTATGTAATTTTGGTACAGTTCAAGGTATCCAAGGCCCTCCTGGCCCTCAAGGTCCTAAAGGTGATATGGGTCCTATGGGTCCTCAAGGTCCTGCTGGTCCTAAGGGTGACATGGGTCCTCAAGGTCCTGCTGGTGTTAAAGGTGCTAAGGGTGATATGGGTCCTCAAGGTCCTGCTGGTGATATAGGTGCTATGGGTTCTCAAGGTCCTGCCGGTGCTATCGGTCCTATGGGTCCTCAAGGCCCTACTGGTCCTACTGGTCCTCAAGGCCCTGCTGGTGCTATGGGTCCTCAAGGCCCTACTGGCCCTCAGGGTCCTGCCGGTGCTGTCGGTCCTATGGGTCCTCAAGGTCCTGTTGGTCCTAAAGGTGCTATGGGTCCTACTGGAAAAACTGAAAAATATACACCACCTAAAAAAGTACCATATAAAAACTAGTATTAACTTAAAATTTACTTTGAATATATCTATTGCTAAATATATTATTTTTTATTTTTTAAAACCTATTGATAGAAAAATTATCAACAGTTTTTAATATATTATAAAATCATATTAAGAAAAAGGAGCATCTATTATTTTTTATAAAATAGATGCTCCTTTTATTCATTATGTGGAAGTTTATAACATTCTTTATTTTCCAATGTTTCTAAAAACTCCTTTGGATTTTTAATAATCCATAACTTCTTGTTCCTATTTAGTCTTTTTATATAATATTCAAGCTTCATAGCATTGCTTTTACTATCAGCTATAAAGTAAGTTTCTAATCTTTTAAACCCCTTTACCCTGCTATATTTGCAATTTATACCACTTTCATGTTCTTTCATTCTTCTAACTATATCTGTTGTATACCCAGTATATAGTGAATCATCTTTGCATCTTATTATATATGTAAAATACATCATAATCTCCTATATTAATTCCTTATTAATAAAATTTAATTATATTTTGTTTATGTATCTATTTCTCAGGATTATATTTTTGAGCAGTGTTTTAGCAAAATTTTACTTACCTAAACATACAAATTTGCTTTATTAACTTAATACTTATACTCTTATTTAGTCCTTCTAATTTTTCATTTATTACTTTTTCATTATCTCATGTATTCCCTCTTGTGTAAACTCTTACACATAAGTATTTTCTATTATGACTATGTTAGCTTACTTCGTGATAATAATGGCATAAAATAACCATACCTAGTATTTTTAATGATTTGAATTATAAAGTATGGTTATTTTTCTAATTTGCTATAAATTGTTCATAATATATTAAAATTGTTAACTAAATCTGCTCTATAAATTGTAATTTATTTATTATATAAACTTATTAATACATCATGCCTAATAACCCTAATATAAATACTATAGAAAAATATTTTTTTCTTTTTTTCTCTTCATCTTTATTATTAATACTCATAAAAAACTTAGCTTTTGTTTCTAAAAACATCGCAGTAGATTCTATTATGTCTATAAAAAAGTCCATTTATCATTCCCCCCTCTCAAAATGCTATATTAAAGTACTATTTATATAATTTGATATATTAAAGCTATGCATAGTAAAATATGAATATATTACAAATTCCCTTTAGGTTTTGGATAATATTTTTCAAAAATAGGTTTTAAGCATAGTATTACCACAATACCTATAGCCATAGAAAATATTGTGTTAGTATAATCCTCTGCAAAACGAAAACAACCCATCATAATAGCCATTAAAATACGGTTTGATTTTAAATATTTGCTATACATTGTTTTATATGACTCACTATGTGTACCATCCTGGGTTGATTTTTTAATATATATTTCTACTCTATGAAAAACACTATAAAAAACGTAAAAAAGAAAACTAAAATATATAGCATTTATTAAATTATAAATCAATATAAGTCCCCCCTTATTTTACTAAATGTTTGTTTTATATTATATTAAGATTGTAAAATATTATATAAATATTTTGAAGAAAATAACAATATTAAAATCCATAATATTATAGAACCTACTATAATATTAATTTTACGTTCTTTTGAACTAATTTTATTATGTGTTTTAAGAATATTTATTAAATCATATTGTGATATACAGCCTATTGTAATATATAGTACAGATATAACAATATTATTCTTATCATATAGCAATGTTATTAATACTATACATATAATTAAAAACATAATTAATTGTTTTGCCCTTTTACTCAATATATCTCCCCCTATCATTTAGTTGTATACCAAATAATTTCACATTATATTAATAATGTGAACTAACAGTATATCTATTAATAAATATATGATATAATAAAATTCTAAATAAAAATTGAATATATTCTTTGAGTGCATTCATACTTAACTTATCAAAAGACAATCACCTACTTTCTAGTGAAAGGAGGTGGAAAGTATGGAAATTGCAACAATATATTACATAGTAAAATTTTTACTTGATTTATATAAAGCAAAAAAGCACTCAAACACGACTAAGAGTACTTTTAGCTTTAAGCTAGAGACTTCTAAATTTAATTTAGAAATCAATAGCAAAAAATATTAGATTATTAATATAAGTTAGGAGAATACACTCTACACGACTAGAATATACTCTCTAATTTTTTATTGATAGTTATATTATATCATAATTTATGATATATAAACTATCATTTTTTTATTGTATATTATTAATTTCACATTATATTAAAACTGTTCATTAAGTCTGCTATATAAATTAAAATTTATCAGCTCCTAGTGCAATAAAACCTACTGTAATAGCTAGAGCAAGCATTATATCATGTTTCCTAAACGGATTTTTTACAATTGAATATACTAAAACGCTGTACAAATTAACAATACAGTTAATATAAAGCCACGTAAAATCTTTCTATTTTTAGCCATCTTTCCAATCTCCCCCAAAATTCTAATATAGATATTATCAGGTAGGAACCTACTTCGCATTATATAACAATTGCGAACTTTGATTATATTATACATAATAAATCACAAAGTTAACTAACATAGCATAACTTTTGGACAAATTCTTTTATATAAATAGACTTTCACCTAGTTTTTCAAATATTTGAAGCATTAAATATGCTTTTATATCTATACTTTCTTCATTTTCTAAGATATTTTTAGCCTCTTCTTTTGATATTAACATTGCTTTTATATCTTCATCATCTTCTTGATATTTATCAGTTATCTCTCCATCACATAAACAATATACAAATGCCACAGATTCATCTGTCATACCTGGAGATAAATATAACTTATCTTTACTGTTTATTTTGTTTATACTTATTAAATCAAGTCCTGTTTCTTCTTTTAATTCTCTTCTTACAGAAGTCTCAATATCTTCATTGTTATCAACAAGTCCTGCTGGTAACTCGTATATGTATTTGTTTATAGGTACTCTATATTGATTTATAAGTACTAATTTATTTTGTGCTTTATGAAGTGCACATATTACTACTGCATCAATTTTATCTTCATTATTTTCTAAATATACTTTTTCTAGTTCTTCTTTACTTTTTCTAGATGATACCATCCAGTGCTTTTCCTGACCTTTTTTATTTTTATATTCTACATCGTATAAACTTACGAAATCTGTTTCTACTAATGGCTTTAAACCTTTTATCTTTGAATTTTCCAAAATTATACCCCTTTCTAATCGCTATAGTTTTATTATATCAATGATATTACATTTTATCATTATTTTTACAAAAAATTCGCTTTGGTTGATCAACGTGTCATTAAAACACTTCATTTCACTAACTATATATCCTTGTTCAAGCTATAGATACATCCGTTGCTAAAAAATATTTTTTACTTTTATAAAGTTCTTGTTATTACTTATATTTAAGCATTATAAATAAAATTTTCTATCCTAGTTTTATTATACATAAAAAAATATTACTGAAAGTTAAATTTTCCAGTAATATTTTTTATAATTTTATTTATATAAATCTATCTTTTATTTATAAACTATTTATTACAACCTTTACAGCTAGAAGAACCTGAGCATTTATAACATCCATAATCAGAACTTCCCTTATTCTTATTATGTTTAATTATAGGTCTAATAGCTAAGAATAATATAAAAGCTACTACAATAATTACTATTAAATTTCCCATAACTAATCTCCTTTAATATATTATTGTACTTGTACTTTTGATACTTTCTTTTCACTTTCACTAACCTTATTAGATTTTATCTTATATACTACATAAAATACTGCTAAAGCTAATATTATAACTGCAGGTATAAATCCTTGAGCTAACTCTTTATATACTAATATAGTACCAACTTGATAAGTTATCATAGCTACAATATATCCTACACTTAATTGAAGTAATACTGATTTTAACAACCACTTATTAGATTTCATTTCTGATTTCATAGCACCTATTGCTGCAAAACAAGGTGGTGTAAATAAGTTAAAGAACATAAATGCAAGTGCAGAAACTGCTGTTATTCCCATAGTTTCTTTTACAGTCATAGCATTAACTAGTTCAAAATCAGAATTTATAGCAGCTCCCATTGAATAAACTACTGCTAATGTTCCCACAACTTCTTCTTTAGCTATAAATCCTGTTATAGCTGCTGCTGCAAGTTGCCATACACCTATTCCTACTGGTATAAGTAAAAATGCAAATGGTGTAGCTACATTAGCTAGTATTGAAGTATTTACTGCATCTTCTACTAATTGTAATTTAAAGTTAAATGATGACATTATAAATACTACTGTATTACAAACTATTATAATAGTACCTGCTCTTGTTATAAAGTCTTTACCTGTTTCTAACATTTTAAAGAATGCTCTTTTTATGCTTGGTATACGATACTGTGGTAATTCTATTATAAAGTAATTTTTTATATTATCTGCTCCAGTTACTTTCTTTAATATTAATCCCACACATATTATAACTGTAAAAGCTACAATATAAGTAAGTGGGAACATATATCCTTGTTCTTTGAAAAATGCTGCTGTAAATAATGCTATTATAGGCAATTTAGCCCCACAAGGAACAAATGGTGTTAACATTGCAGTAAGTCTACGTTGCTTTTCATCTTTTATAGTTCTAGTTGCCATAATTCCAGGGATTGAACATCCATATCCTACTATCATAGGTATTATAGACTTTCCTGATAATCCTATTTTTCTAAATAGTGGATCAAATATTAAAGCTATACGAGCCATAAATCCACTGTCTTCTACTAATGATAACATAAACATTAATACCATAACTAATGGAACAAATCCAACTACTGCTCCAACTCCACCTATTATACCATCTGTTAATAATGCATTTAAAAAGTCTGATGTTCCCATACTTGCTAACTGGCCTGAAACTGCATTTTGGAAGTTTTTTATAAATCCTACTAATGCATCTGCAACTAATGGACCTAATGTATTTATAGATAAATCAAAAATAAATGCCATAATTAAAATAAAAAGTCCAGTTCCTATTATAGGATTAGTTACAAACCTATCGATTTTATCTTCTAAAGTTTCTTCATTATGTCTTATTATTCTATTTTCAACTTTTGAAATTATATTATTAACTATACTATATCTTTTTTTATCTTGTTTTTCTTCATTATGTATATTTGATAATTCTTTAAATAAATTCTTTTGTTCTTTTAATTTAGAGCTTTCAGAAGCTACATTAATTAAATTTTTAAGACCTTCATTTTTAGCTGCTGATATTTCAACAACTTTGCAGTTTAATTCTTTTTCTAATTTACTAACATCGATATCCGTTACATTTTTTGATATATCAACTTTATTAAGTGCAACAACTACTGGTATATTAAGTTCTAATAGTTGTGTTGTAAAGAATAAACTTCTATTTAAATTTGTAGAATCTACCACATTTATTATAACATCAGGATTTTCAGTTTTTATGAAATCTGTTGTTATACTTTCTTCACTTGTATATGGTCTTATTGAGTATGCACCTGGTAAATCTACAATATCTATATTATTTCCTAAACTTTCTTTTAATTTTGCTTCTTTTTTGCTCACTGTAACCCCTGCCCAGTTACCAACGTATTCTTGTTTTCCTGTAAGGGCATTATATAGTGTTGTTTTCCCACTATTTGGGTTTCCCGCTAATGCTATCTTCATTCCCTCATCTCCTCTTTTATTAGAATATTTCTATAACCTCTGCAAGGTCTTTGTCTATCCCGTATCTTCCACCTTTTATATTAATTATTAAGTTTGAGTACATTTTTTTAACTATACTTATAGTTTCTCCTTCAAAGCATCCTAGAGTAAATAAAAACTTATTTATTTCTTCATCTCCATTTATAGATTTTATTGTATATATAATACCTTTTTGACCTTCTGGTAATTTCATTTTTACACCTCTTTCCTTCCCAATTTATCGTTTTTGATAATTACTATCATTAATTATATGATAATCAATTTCAATCATTTTGTCAACTTGATTGTTTATTTTTTATATATTCATAATAAAGTCCTCAAATAAAAATTTTATTATATAGTTTCCTTAAGCGTAAAAAATTCGCTTCGCCTGAGCGACGTGTCGGCGAAACATTTCATGTCGCCAACGACTTCGTCCGTTGCTCAAAATCTTTTTTACGCTCAAAACC